>NZ_KV821351.1:6110-20516 GCF_001815635.1 Corynebacterium sp. HMSC075D04 | reverse complement strand
AACGATTCCGGACACACATTTTGTCGCTTAACCCGATAAAGCTTGAAATAAAGCCCGGTCCGGTCATGGTGCGTTTTTGAACGCCGGAGGGCCATGGCCGAAAGGTCGGGGAGCCACAGCAGATGTTCTTCCTTGGGCGATTCATGAAGAACCTGCGTATAGCGCGATATTGCACCGACAGAGCGTAAGTGTTTTATCAGACGACGGTCAGCATCATTCTCCGTGTGCCTTTGTCGTTTTTCCATCACGACAAGCCGGGTTCCAGGGTAATTCTGCTGGACGGCTACTAACAACGCCTTTAAGCAATCATCACGCGCTTGAGCAACCGACACCTCATTTTCCTCACCTATTTGAGTCAAGTCCTTTTTGTAGGCAAAAATATGTTGGTCGCCGACATCATTGCAGTATGTGAGCAGCCCCTCAGCCTTTTGCCGCCCCTCGGCACTCTGCAATGCTTCCGTAGTGTGCCAGTATCCTCCATCAACAATCTCACGTATGTCCTCTCGAGTGGCATCCAAGAACCTGGCACTAATTAGGACCCCGCAAATCAAATAAAAGGAACGGCCGAGGTTTTCTTCTGGCCGGTTATATGTTTCATCCACATAGAGGACGTAATGATCCTCATTGAGGTTTCTGTAGGCAGCCTCGAGGGCACGTTTCTCCACGGGACATCCTTGTTATCTTACTTCTAGATTTATTGGCTAGATAGCCTACAGGCAGTGCAAGTTGTCCAATGTCACGCTTTTCTGTCATTTCCTAGCTCGCTCAGTTGCCTTGCGATACACGACCAATCGGACACCCGCTTAATTAAAGTAAGGACAATCACAGCACCAAACGCCGTTGCCCCGCCCACCGGGTTGGTGAGCGGGGCAACGGCGTTTCGAGGAAGGCGCCTTCATTGAAGGCGTTGGGCTACCGAATTACTTCTTCGGCTGTGCCTTCTCCTCCTTGGAAGAGCCGGCGTAGGTCTTGCCGGAAGAACCCTTCAGTTCCAGGTCCTTCACGGAAGAGCCACCACCTGGGGTGCAGTTGTCGTAGATGATCGTGCCGGCGAGGATGCCAGCGGCGATCAGAGCCAGACCACCGGCGACCGTCGCAATGTCGGTGCCGTACTGCCCCAGCTGCTTGTTCAGACCCTCAACCTGTGCAGCGAGCTGCGGGTTGAAGATGCCCAGCTGCTGCTGCAGCTGCGTGTTGGCGTTCTGGATCTGTGCGTTCGCCTGTGCGGCGAAATCGGACAGACCCGGGATCTCGATCTGGGTTGCCAGACCAAGCGGCAGCAGTGCGATCAGCGGCAGACCGAACCCGACAGAGGTTGCGACACACTTGCCGGTGTCGATGGTTTCACCGATCTGGATCTTGAAGCGGTGGATCTCCTTGCCGTCTTCCTTAACGACGACCCAAGCCTCGCCGGCCGGGGTGCCCTTCGGGACGGAGACAATGATGTTGCCATCCTTGTCAATGGTGACCTTGGCGCCCTTGATCAGGTTGCCATCCTTATCGACGAGCTCACCCGTCAGTTCACCCTTCTTGTCAGAGTTACCCTGATCAACCTTGCCAACGTTCTGGCCCTTGCCGTTCGGCGTGACCGTGCTCTTGCCCGGGGAGACAGTGGTCTTGTCGTCGGACGCGCCGGAACCGTTGTCGTCGCGACCCTTCTTGTGGCCGTTGACGTCGATTTCGACCTCGGTCTTGCCGCCGTCCAGGTCCGGATCCTCGATGGTTACCGTGATCGGACCATCAACATCCTTGCCCGGGGTGACAACGATCTCGCCGGTGTTCGGATCGATTTCGACAGGGACGTCCTTGCCGTCCTCATCCTTCGCGGAGACCTTGGTGTCATTGTCCGGGTTGGTCACCTTGACACCGGTGCCCTGCTTCTCATCCGTCGGATCGACAGACTTCTTGTCGTTCTGATCAACCGTGGTCTTGCCGGAGGCGTCGGAACCGTTGTCGTCGCGGCCCTTCTCGTGGCCGTTGACCGGAACCTCGAACTCAGCCTTGCTGTTCGGCAGGTCTGGGTCTTCGATGGTCACCGTGATCGGTCCGTCAACGTTCTTGCCCGGGGTGACGACAACGTTGCCGTTCTCGTCGATCTCTACCGGGACGTCGTTGCCGTCCTCGTCCTTGGCCGTGACCTTGGTGTCATTGTCCGGGTTGGTGACCTTGATGCCGGTGTCCTGCTGCTCGTCGGTCGGGTCCACCGGGGTGATGTTGGAACCATCAACCTTGGTGCCGTCCTCGTTGGCAGGATCCGAACCGTTGTCGTCGCGGTTCTTCTCGTGGCCGTTGACGTCGATCTCGACCTCGACCTTGCTGTTAGGCAGGTCTGGGTCTTCGATGGTCACGTTGATCGGACCGTCGACGTCCTCACCCGGGGTGACCTCAACTTCACCAGTCTCCGGATTGATTACGACAGGAATATCCTTGCCGTCTTCATCCTTCGCGGTGACCTTGGTCTCGTCGTCTTCATTCTCGACGATGACGCCAGTGCCCTGCTTCTCATCCGTCGGATCAACTGGGGTCTTGCCAGTCTCGTCGACGGTGGTCTTGTCGTCGGAAGCGTCGGAACCGTTGTCGTCCTGGTTCTTCTCGTGGCCGTTGACCGGAACCTCGATCTCGGCCTTGCCGCCAGGCAGGTCAGGATCGGTGATGGTCACGTCGATCGGGCCATCAACGTTCTCACCCGGGGTGACGATGACGTTGCCGTCCTCGTCGATCTCAGCCGGGACGTCGTTGCCGTCCTCATCCTTAGCAGTGACCTTGGTGTCGTCATCCGGGTTGGTGACCTTGATACCGGTGTCCTGCGGATCGTTGGTCGGATCAACCGGAGTGACGTTGGAGCTATCAACGGTGGTCTTGTCGGAACCGTTGTCGTCCTTGCCCTTCTCGTGGCCGTCGACCGGAACCTCAACCTTGACCTCGCCATCCGGCAGATCAGGATCGGTGATAGTCACGTCGATCGGGCCATCAACGTCTTCACCCGGGGTGACAACAACGTTGCCGTTCTCATCGATCTCAACCGGGACGTCATTGCCGTCCTCATCCTTGGCCGTGACCTTGGTCTCGTCATCCGGGTTGGTGACCTTGATACCGGTGTCCTGCTGCTCGTCGTTCGGCTCGACGGTGTTCACGTTGGAGTCGTCGACAGTGGTCGGGTTCTTTTTAACCTTGACCTTGACATCAACGGTGTCCTTGGAGCCGTCCGGGTAGGTGACCTCGACCGGAACGGTGTACTCGCCCGGCTCGACGTCGGTGCCCGGGGTCACGGTGATCTCACCGGTCTCCGGATCAACAGTTGCCCAGTCCGGACCGTTCTCGCCCTTGGTGAACTCGGTGCCCTCCGGAAGTGGCTTACCGTCGGTGTCCGTCGGCGCAGGGATGGTCTTCTTCTCACCCTGCTTGACGGTGGTGCCGTCGCCGTAGGTCGGGTCGTGGACGTCGCTGTCCTTGTCGGAGACGGTCACGACCGCATCGACGTTGTCCTTGGAGCCGTCCGGGTAGGTCACAACGACAGGGACGGTGATCTCGTCGCCCTTGTCAGCGTCCTTTGGAACGGTGACGGTGACCTTGCCGGTCTCCTCGTCAATCTCAACGCCCTCCGGAGCGTCCTTACCCAGGGTGTACTTAGTGCCCTCTGGTGCCGAAGTCTCGGAGTCCTTGCCGTCGTTGTCCTTCTTGGTAAAGGTCGGATCGATCTCTACCTTCTGGCCCGGCTTCTGGGAAGTCTCGTCGTACTTCGGCTCGTAGACGGAGGACTGCTTGTAGCTACCCGGATCCTTCGGGTTGGTGCCGTCCTTCTTCTCCTGATCGTCCGGGACACCGTCGCCGTCGTCGTCGTTGTCGTCGACGTCCGGGGTGCCGTCGTTGTCAGAGTCGAGCAGCACGGTTGCAGGCTCAGCCGGCTCGGAGGAGCCGTCCTTGTAGGTCACGGTGACTGGCACGGTGAACTTCTCAACGGTGTTCTCGTCCAGCTCCTTCGGAGCCTTCACCGTCATCACACCGGTGTTCTCGTCGACCTCGACCTCGTAGCCCTGCTCGAGTGCCTTTTGGAACTCGTCCCAGGCAGCCTTGTCCTCGTCGGAGGCATCCTCAGGCAGCTCGGTCGGAATGGTGTACTTCGCGCCGTCGATCGTGCCGAGGCGGCTGCCGTCCTTGTGCTTCAGCTCCGGGGTGAGCTGGGTTTCTTCACCCGGGACAGCTGGGACCTCGCCGTACTTCACGTCGTAAACGTCAGTCTCGTCGACCTGGTAGATGATCGTGGCAATGACCTCGTCGACAGAGTCGTCCTCGTAAACGACCTTCACCGGGATCTTCACAGCACCCTGGTCACGCAGAACCTGCTCGTAGTTCTTCTCACCGTTGTTATCCCACGGGATGAACGTGATCTGGCCACGGTTTCGGTCGTTGACACCACGGTCAATGCTGAAATCGCCCGGGTTCTTCACATTGCGACGACCCTCGACGTCCTTCCAGCCTTCCGGAAGATCCTTCGGGTCAACGATGAATGCTTCACCCTTCGGCTTCAACGGCATGTCGCGGAGGCGAACCTCGTTGCCGTCTTCGTCGGTGAACTGAACGTCGATGTCGGCGCTCTTCCAGCTGCCGCTCTTCGGGAACTTGTAGTAGGTGGTCGGGTACTCCGGCTCGTAGAGCGTGGAGAAGCCACGGTAGGTCACCGTCGCATCGTCGATGTACTCATCTTCGTACACCGGAATCGGCTCACCGTTTTCGTCGCGCTTCGGCTCACCGTTCTCGTCGAGCTCGTAGACCGGCTGCTTGGTTTCCGGATCGATCTTCGGGTACTCGCCGCGAACATCGATCTTGTAGCGGGAGCCGTCTTCCGGCTTGAACTCCGGATCGAACGTCATGTCCAGGTTCTTCTCGTCGAGCGTGATCTTGTACTCGCTCTCGTCGAGCTGGCGCTCTTCGTAGACCTGGTTGCCGTCCTTGTCCTTGACCAGGCCGCCGTCCTTGTCCTTCTTCGGGACGAACTCGGTCACGGTGTAGCTCGGCTTACGCGGGGCATCCTGCGTGCCGATGTTCGGCAACGTCACCGGATCCTCAGACGGGATGGAAGCAACGTCATCCCACTGCGGCTTTTCGACGACAACGATGAAGGAGTCAACCGAAATGTCACGAGCGCCCTCACCGTTGGTCAGTGCGACATAGAAGAACTCGCCGTCAGTAGCATCCTTCGGAACCTCGAAGGTCTCGCAACCCTGCATGTCAGAAGCGGTCTCGATGACGCCACACTTCTTCAGCACCTTGCCGGAGGAGTTGCGCCACTCAACGGTGGCACCAACCGGCATCTTGCCCTTGAGCTCAGCCTGAGCAACATCGCCACGACGAGCCGGGTTAGCGGTGTTGTCGTAGTTGGTGATGTTGATCTTGGCATCGTTTGCAGCCACCAACGCGAAGTTCACGTTGTTGAAACGGCTGTAACGGAACGCGTTGTTGTGCGATGGGTCCACAGTCGGGGACCACTGCAGGTTGTAGCGCGGGTCCTGGAACACCGGCTGCGTCCAGGTGGAGTAACCCGGAACGACAACGCCGTCCTTGTCCTCAACCCACATGTAGAGGTGCTTCTGGAACTGGTCCATAGCAGCGCCCGTGTATGCGTTGGAGCCGAAGACATCATCCGGGAAGCGCAGGGTGTACTCGCCATCCTCGTTCGGCTCACCGAATACGGTGCCCGCGACGTACTGCGGGTGGTCTTCAACCCACTTCTTCGTGGCATCTGCGCGCTCGAAGTACTGGAGTCCCTCAATGAAGGAGTCGTACTCCTGGGCACCATCTGCCGTCAGCGCGGTAGCGAAGACCTTGTAGCCCGCCTCGCCGCGAGCTGGGTCGTTGCCAGCCGAACCAGCACCGGTGAACAGCTGGCTCTCATTACCGTTTTCCAGCCAGACCTTGCCCGAAACCGTGCGCTTGAAGTTCGGATCACGGTGGGTCGTCGGTTTGTCGATGCGACCGAGCGTGTCGTGAATCAGCTGGGCCTTGTGGTTGTTCGGGTCGTTCTGCGGACGGTTCTCATCCTGAATGTCGTAGGCTTCGCCACCGACCTTCATGAAGTTGTTCGCCGAATCATCCTGAGCGTACGGACGCTCGTACATCCACACACCGGTGCGCTGGACGTTACCGTTCGTGCCGGCGCTGCCTGGGAACTCACCCAGAGCTTCACCGGAGCCGCGGCCGAATGCGCCCGGGGCCATGCCCGGAGCCTGACGCAGCGGGATCAGCTCATTGCCGGTCTCCGGGTCGTTCGCCGGGTCTGCCCACACCTGGTAGCGCTGGTTGAACTGAGCACGGAAGCGGTGCTTCTTGCCCTTCGCGTCAATCCACTCCGGGACAGCAAACGCGTAACGGCCACCGAAATCGTTGCTGGTCTTCGCGGAGTACACCGGGGAGACTGCACCGTCAGAGTCCATCCACTGGAAGTAGACGTTGATCTCATCCGCAAGCGGCTCCATGCCGGAGTAGGTCGCGGTCAGCTGTGCACCCGGACGCGGGGTGGCAATCATGGCGCGACCAGAGACGACGTCCTTACCTGCGCCAGCGATAGCGGACAGGTGAGACAGCGTGGTGGTCTGGCCAGAGGCGATGGCATCAACGTTGTAGGAGCCATCGTCTTGGCGCACCGGCTGGGTTGCACCAGCCTTACCGCCGTTACCCCAGTAGACGTGGCGCCAAGCGGTGCCGTCGATCTTCTGCGGATCCGGGTTCCAGCCATCACCCTGCGGGTTCTGGTTGTGGGTGCTATTGGCATCACCCAACATGTCCGCGTTTTCATCTACGAACTCACCGGCTTCTGCAGCAAATGCTGCTGCAGCGGTATGCGGTGCTGCCACAGGCTGCGCAAACGGCGCAACGAGGGCGAAAGACAGCGCGGCCGCGGCTACGGATGTGCCACGACGGCGTGCAATGTGACTTTTCTTCACTGAATTCCCTCCAAAAAGTCTTAACGTCAGAGTTCTACGACCCCGACAAGCGAATTGAGCACACTTCAGGCAGGGCCTATGCGGTCTACCGTAAAGAAAATGACAGGAGGCGGCAATGCTTTTCAGACATTAAGGACAGCTGTCAGTCTTTAACCGTCATTAGATAACACTTGACCATAAAACCCCTGGCCAGTAGTTATATACCAGTGTCCAAAAATACCTAAGGGCAACCTAAGTGCACGCACAGGCACGCATATTAGGCTCCATGGACGCGCGTCCAGTAGATTCACTAAAGATAAAGACTTTTAGGGGTTTGATTTGGCGACGTGCCGTTTTTATGGTGAGAAAAACGTAAGCATTTTAGCCCTACCCCACAACGGGGGTATATAGTGACGTATTTCTAGTCATCCGTCCAACACGAAAAGCGCCCGCAGCGGGGTTTCCCACCACGGGCGCATGTCGCTTCAAGGGTCTGCCAAGCGCTAGAACGGCAGCTTGAACTGCTCTCCGTTCTTGTACCACCAACCGAACAAGGCGGTCAGTGCGCCGAGGATTACCAACACAACTGCGGCGATGACGCCACCGTTTGCAGAGGATCCGTCGGACTCGTTGTCCACCGACGCCTTGGTTTCCGCCGGGCCGCGGGTCTCAGTCACCGGTGCGAGCGCTGGCTTCGGGCGCGGGGTCACCGTGACGGTCGGCTTCGGCGCAGGCTTCGGTGTAGTCCAGCACCGTGATCTGGAAGGTCTCGTTGAGACGGCCTTGTTGGCCTGGTTGCGTACCGTCACCTCAATTGGAGTCTTGGCGCCGCTGACGCCGGAGAGGTCGTTGAGCGGGACCGCAAGGTTAGCGGCGAGGTTTTCCTCGTTCAGGATGCCAGCAAGATCGATTGATTTCCCGACGGTCTGCCCGTTGCCCCAGCGTGCCTCCACCTTGAAGGTGTGCGCGTCAAAACCCTGGTTTTCCACACGGACGTTCAACGCGTTGTTGGGGTGGTTGAGGGCAATGCCGTTGCCGGCGTCGCGGTTAAGCGAAAGCCCTGCTTCATGGTTGTGCTCAGCCGCAGCGAGTATTGCGAGTTCGTAGGCGCTGATGTCCTCGTGCACTAGTTCGGGCTTCTTATTCGGCAGGCCGATGATGCCGGCAGCCTTGCCAATGTGGCTAGAGCGCAACGTCAGATTGTCCCAATCCGCAGGAATGACGGACTTGCCCACGAAGCAGTTGGTGCCGGAAAGATTAGCCGGGTAGGGCGTATAAAGGTGCGTGCCGGAATCCATCGCAAACTTGTGCCCAGGGATGCAATCGCCCGTCTGCTGCCCGGCCGGGTAATGCTTCAGCAGTGCCCTTAGCGACGAAGTAACTCTCGCCCCGAGCCCCACCTCGTTGGTGTTGATGCAATTCGGGTTGGTGTCGACTACAGAAAACTAGGTTTAGAAAGCTAATCGCCCCGCCCACCATGTGGTGAGCGGGGCGATTGCTAGCGCTTGTCTTCAGCCTACGAGAGGCTCAAGACGTAACTACTTCGTCGGCTTCTCCTCCTTGGAGGAACCAGCGTAGGTCTTGCCGGAAGAACCCTTCAGCTCCAGGTCCTTCACGGAAGAGCCACCACCGTTCGGGGAGCAGTTGTCGTAGATGATCGTGCCGGCGAGGATGCCAGCGGCGATCAGCGCCAGACCACCTGCAACCGTTGCGAGGTCGGTGCCGTACTGGCCCAGCTTCGCGTTGATTGCATCCACCTGGGAAGCGACCTGCGGGTTGAAGATACCCATCTGCTGCTGGATCTGGGTGTTGAAGTTCTGGATCTGAGCATTCGCCTGAGCAGCGAAGTCGGACAGACCCGGGATCTCCAACTGGGTAGCCAGACCGATCGGGAGCAGCGCGATCAGCGGCAGACCGAAACCGACGGAGGTAGCAACACACTTGGCAGTGTCGATACCGACGGTTGCGTCGGTCTTGTTCTTGTCGCCATCTTCAGCGAGGATCTTGTCGCCCGGCTTCAGCTCGACGTCAGACGGAACCTCGATCTTCCACTTGCCGTCCTTATCGGTCGTGGTCTCAACGACCTTACCGTTCGGGAGCGTGACCTTAATGTCCTCGCCCGGACGGTCGCCCGTACCGGAGATTTCCTTGTCACCCGGCTTGATCGGGTTGACCTTCGGAGCGGTCTCGTCCTTGGTCTTGTCGCCCTCGTCGACGCCAGCCGGGTTGGTGCCACCCTCGATCTCTTCACGGTTCGTCTTACCGTCACCGTCGAAGTCGCCGTCCGGATCCAGCAGGGACTTGCCGTCCTTGCCGACCAGGTCGAAGTCAGCGGTTGCGTTGTCCTTCGAATCATTCGGGTAGGTGAACTCGACATCAACAGAAGGCTTCGCGAACGGGGTGAAGATCTTCACGAACTCATCCCAACGCTTGCCCTTCTCCTGCTTCTGGATCTCCGGCAGCTTCTCAGCGATCTTCTCGCCGACCTTCTCGTAAGACGGAGACTGCGCTTCAACAACGCCAGTCTTCGGATCGGTGGTAAACGTCCAGTCATCGGAGCCGTCGGACGGGGTACCGGTGGCCTCGGTGCCCTCCGGAGCCTTACCGTTTTCACCAAACGGATTCTTCGAAGACTCCTTCTTACCAGCCTCAACCTTCGTAGGCTCACCGTAGTTCGGATCAACGATCTTCACATCGATCCTACCGATCTTTTCGGCGTTTTCGTCTTCGCCCTTGGAGACGATGACCTTGGCATCCTGTGGGTCAGTACCCTCCGGCACCGTGACCTTGATCTCGCCAGTCTTCTTGTCGATCTCGACATTGGAGCCCGGAATCTTATTGCCGTCCTTATCGACGAGCTTGCCGGTCTCATCACCAGTCGGGTTCTCAACCTTGCCCACGGTGTGCGGCTCGTTGTTAGCCGGAACCGTGGTGTTGGTCTCCGTGACCTTAGCGTCCGGGTCGTCAACCGTGACGGTCACGTCGACGTTGTCCTTCGAACCATCCGGGTAAGTCACCTCAACCGGAACAGTGATCTTGGCACCCGGGGTCGCATCTTCCGGCACCGGAACAGTGATCTCACCGGTGTTCTCATCGACCTTCACACCGTCAGGTGCGTTCTCACCCGGGGTGAACTTCGTACCATCCGGAGCCTCGGTCGGGTTACCGTCCTTGTCCTTGAACTCAGGAGCAGGAACCGTCACATCCTCACCCGGCTTACCAGAACCATCCTCGTAACCAGGCTCGAAGGAGTCAGCGTCCTTGTCCTTAGCGTCCGGGTCGTCAACCGTGACGGTCACATCGACGTTGTCCTTCGAACCATCCGGGTAAGTCACCTCAACCGGAACAGTGATCTTGGCACCCGGGGTCGCATCTTCCGGCACCGGAACAGTGATCTCACCGGTGTTCTCATCGACCTTCACACCGTCAGGTGCGTTCTCACCCGGGGTGAACTTCGTACCATCCGGAGCCTCGGTCGGGTTACCGTCCTTGTCCTTGAACTCAGGAGCAGGAACCGTCACATCCTCACCCGGCTTACCAGAACCATCCTCGTAACCAGGCTCAAAGTGATCGTTCGCGTTCGGAACCTTCGGATTGCTGTCTTCCTTATCCGGGATGCCGTCGTTATCGTCATCCTCGTCCTCGATGTCAGGCTTACCGTCGCCATCGGTATCCAGCTTGAAGTTCGCCTTCACCTCATCGGTGGTCTCATCCGGGTAGGTCACCGTGACAGGAACATCGAACTCTTCCTTGGTGTCCTTGTTCAGCTTGGAGCCATCCGGGAATGTCACCGTGATCTCACCGTTGTTCGGATCGATCTCAACGACGTAGCCCTCAGGAGCAGTGAAACCATCAGTGATCTTGAACGTCGAACCCTTAGGAGCCTTGGCGTCCTTACCATCCTTATCAGTGAAGGTCGGGGAAGACTTGGTTTCCTTACCCGGAACAACCAGCTCGGGCTTGTACTCCGGATGGAAGGTTGCGGCATTGGTGGGGTTACCCGGCTCTAGCGGCGTTGCTGGAATCGAGCCCTTGTCCTTCGGGTTGGAGCCCTTGCCCTTCTCTTCAGCGTCCGGGACGCCGTCACCGTCATCGTCGGTGTCTTCCTTGTCAGGCACACCGTCACCGTCAGTGTCGAGCTTGAAGTTGGCCTTCGTGTTGTCCTTGGAGCCGTCCGAGTATTTCACGTTCACAGGGACATCGAACTCTTCCTCAGTGTCCTTATTTAGCTGAGGCTTGCCATTCTCATCCTTCTTAACCGTGACGGTCACAACACCGGTCTTCGGATCGATATCAACTTCGTAGCCCTCAGGAGCCTTGAAGTCCTTCGGGATCGAGAATTCGGCATCTCCAGGTACTTCGACCTTGTTACCATCTTCGTCCTTGAAAGTCGGCTCCGAGGTTGCAGGCTTCTCCGGAGTAACGAGCTTGTCTTCGTAAGATGGTTCGAGCTCTTCCGCCTGCTTCGTCTTCGTCACCTTCAACGGGACACGGTCAACGTGAGCAGCCTCAACAACCGTAGGCTCCTGGCCTTCTTCAGCAGCAGGGATGACGATATCGTAGGTTACCGTCACATTCGGGTTCTCCTGCGAAGGCGCGTTGTCACCTTCCGGGGTAACGGCAGTCGGGGTGCCGATGATCTTGCCATTCTTAGCATCAAAGTCGAGGCCTGCAGGCAAACCCTCAACCTTAATGTTCTCAGCCACTGCGCCCTTCGGAAGGCCCTGCGGCTTCACATCCTGGTCATAGGGCTTACCAACGACGCCGTCCGCAAGTGGCGTATCCGTAACCTGCAGGTCGTAGGACTTGGAGTTCTCAACCGTCGTCACAGAGGTGTCGCCAACGGTAAGTTCTGCCTCGTTGATGACAACTACCTTGTAGTCACCCGGCTTCTTTGGCGTACCAAAGATAACTCCAGTCTCCGGGTTAATCTCCATCCCCTCAGGGAGACCCTCTGCTCGGAAATTCTTGTAGGTCACACCGTCTGCCGGTTCCGGTGCAACCGATACCGCTTCTTCACCCTGCTTGTACTCTTCCCCAACGGATCCGATTGGCAGGGACTTATTGACCGCAGCAGTGAAGGCATCCGAAGCGAGCGGAGTGCGGTTACCGGTGCCGTCCTCCGCCCACAGGGTAGCGGTGTACGTGGTGGTTTCCGCAAGATCCTCCGGAACGGTGAAGTCAGCAGACGGCAGCGAGTAGTTATCTACCGGCAGATCCTTGTGCTCAGCAACAACATTGCCCGCAGGGTCAGTCCAGATAATGTCGTACTTCAAGTTGTCATGCGTGAGCATGCCGGTTGCCTTAGTGACTGCGGTGTCACCTGCTGCAGCCGTATTCAGCTGCGAATCATAGTTGACCACATCGAATTCCAGCGGCGCCGGGCTCAGAATGATGTTCATGCCACGTTGGTAGTCCTGCAGCCTATCCTCAGACTTACCAACAGCAACATTCTTACCGCCGGACCAAGTTGCCGGATCAATACCATTCATCCAACGCTGGAACTGCCAACCAGATTGCACGCCAATGTTGTTTGGCAGATCCACCGGACCGACGTACATCCAGTCCATGTTGATGTGCTTGGATTTGGAGTTGAGGTTGGCCCAGGAACCCTCAGACCAGGATTTTGCGAGTTGGTGGAATTTATCATCAGGAACAGTACCCTGACGATCACGAGCATTACCGTAGATACCCTTGAAGTAGAGCTTGTACTCGCCCTTTTCATTGGTAGTGGTGGTTACAGTCTCTGCAATCCACTCGGGGTGGTCACCCTGAATTTGCTCGCTGATCCACTCCTGCATCTTCGTCTCATCGGCAATCGTCCAGTCACGACCACGAAGATCCTTGCCACCAAAGTTCTGCTTTACGTACTCTTCGATAGCGAGGATTGCCTCATCACTCAGATACGAGCCAACAATCTCCTGTCCCCCAAGAACAAGGTCACGCTGCTCACCCTGAATGGCACCGCCACCCAGAATAGTGCCGGACTCCCTGTCCAGCGCACCATTAGGAACTGCGGAGTTCCAGAAAACAACACCACCGACGGAACCATTCAGACCGTTGCCGACATTGTCACCTTCGCCAGAAACAGCCCAATCTTCACGCGGCTGAGTAAGCTTGTAGTCGCTATTGCGGATGTAGTTGATATCGAGGTTCGAAACGCTGTAGTTGCTGTTCCACGACACCATGTGGTTGGCATCTGCCGCTGCTTGTGCCGGGGCCCAAGCACTTGCGTACTGATCCATCAGACGCAGTTCTTCTTTCTGGCCATCGGGTAGCTCAACCCATACGCGGATCTTCTCCCGCCAACCATCAAGACGTGGGTTACCGGCAATGTCCTTCAGACCAGCCGAACCAGTAGTTACGGCTGCCTCAAAAACGCGCATACGATTCAGCTCGTCAAAGAACGGCTTCATCTCGATTGCATAAGCGCCCTGCTCATTGGTCGTCGCAGTGTAGATCGGTGAGAAACGAACGTTTTTGTTTCCCTCTTTCCACTGCGCGTAAACCTTAGCCCCCTGAATTGGCTTGGAGTAATCAGCCAAGCCAGAGTTCGTTGCAGCCTGCGCAAATACCTCACGCACAGAACCCGAGATGGTAAACGGCGCATTCGCCAAACCTTCAGATTCAATGGCCGTTTCAGTGGTCTGAACCGACGCTGGCTTCTCCTGCGCAAACGCAACCGGCTGCGCCAACGGTGCAACCAACGCAAACGACAACGCAGCCGCAGCAACCGACGTGCCACGACGACGAGCAATGTAATTCTTCTTCACCGAAAATTCCTTCCTCGAAAATGACAATTTCGGTTAGACAAGCCCTGCCTGTTGTGACGCTTTTCGGACACATGCCATACAGGGCCGACATAGGCAAGGGTAAAGAAGTTGACAACAGCCCGCAATGATCATTACGTCTGCCCACAACCGCGTAGAAGATTTCTCAGGTTCTTCCAACCCGGCAGTGTCTTTTTCCATTTTTCGCTGGACAGCGTTTGCCCACGTCGTCAAAAATTGTTGACCTGTCAAAATAGATACATCTTGGAAACGTGCAATATCGAGATGCATCCCCAACCACCGCAAATGCCTATCTGCCCTGCGTTTTTGGGTGACGATTTCCCCCCCCCCAGGCACGGTACTTGGCCTCCCGATCCACTAACACCGAGAAGATCCGTGAAAAACGGGGTGAAGGTGAGATTTTCTTAGAAAAGCAGAAGTGCCTACTTTAGGGGGTGATTCGGAGTGGTGGGGTCGTCGATAAGCAAAATGCCCCAACGACAGTTGCCCCGTATCCCAACAACGGGGGTACGGGGCAACAACGCGCTAACTAGTAGCTAGAACCTACTTCTTCTCCGGAGCCGTGGTCTCCTTAGAAGAGCCAGCGTAGGTGTTGCCGGAAGAACCTTTGAGTTCGAGGTTCTTCAGGGACGAGCCGCCGTTGGGCGAGCAGTTGTCGTAAATGATCGTGCCGGCGAGGATGCCAGCGGCGATCA
>NZ_KV821351.1:0-6010 GCF_001815635.1 Corynebacterium sp. HMSC075D04 | reverse complement strand
TCGTGCCGGCGAGGATGCCAGCGGCGATCAGCGCGAGGCCGCCAACAACGGTTGCGATGTCAGTGCCGTACTGCGCCAACTTCGCGTTCACGGCGTCCGCCTGGGCAGCGATCTGCGGGTTGAACACACCCAACTGCTGCTGGAGGCGCGTGTTCGCGGCCTGGATCTGTGCGTTCGCCTGGGCGGCGAACTCGGTGAGGCCCGGGATCTGGATCTGGGTGGCCAGGCCAATCGGCAGCAGCGCGATCAGGGGCAGGCCAAAGCCGACGGAGGTGGCGACACACTTGCCGGTGTCGATGCCAACCTTTGCGGTGGCCTTGTTGCCGGCGCCGTCGACGACCTGGATCTCCTGACCGGTCTCGAGGTTCACGCCTGCCGGGACGTTGACCTTCCACTTGCCGTCCTTGTCGGTCGTGGTCGTGATCGACTTGCCGTTCGGGAACGTGACAGTGATCTTCTCGCCAGGACGGTCGCCCTTACCGGAGATGGTCTTGGCGCCGGGGGTGATGTCGTCGATAGTCGGTGCCGTGGTGTCTGGCTTCGACTGATCGTCAGCCGGGTTGGCGCCCTTCTCCACCTCCTCGCGGTTGGTGTGGCCATCGCCATCAAAGTCACCATTCGGATCCAGCAGGGACTTCCCATCCTTGCCCACCAGGTCGAAGTTGGCGGTAGCGGAGTTGGTCGAGTCGTCCTCGTAGGTGAAGTCGACCGCAACGGACGGGCGAGCGAACGGCTTGAACGTTTCGAAGAACTTATCCCAACGCTTCTTCACATCGGTGCTCTTAATCTCCGGCAACTTGGCCTCGATCTTCTCCGCGACGTCCTTCATCGAAGGAGCCTTCGCGTTGATCACACCGTTGTCCTGCGGAGTGAACTCCCACTTGTCGGCGTCCGAATCGGCGGTCGGATTCGCCTCCGTCTTCTTCACCGGCGCCTTGGTGCCGAACGGATCGTTGGTGTTCTTCTCACCATCAACCGGCACGTCCGTGACCTTGTCGTACTCCGGCACGAAACGCTCCGCGTCAGTACCAACGGTGATGGTCGTCTGCACCTCGTCGGTGGAACCATCCGGGTAGGTCACAACAACAGTGACGTCGTAGACGCCCGGCTTCGAGGTATCCGGGGTCTTCTTGTACTCGAAGGTGGTTCCTTCCGGCAGGCTATCGGCGTCCTTGATGTTGCCCTTCGGATCCGGGGTGCCGCCAGTCTTGACTTTCTGGTCCTGGCCTTGCGGGTCGTGCTTGTCAGCGTCGGTCGCGTTCTTCTGCACCTTGACGTTGGCGTTGACCTTGTCGGTGGTGCCATCCGGGTAGGTGGCAACGATGGTCACTGGCTTGTCGCCCTCAGTGGAGGTATCCGGCGCCTGCTCGTACTCGAAGGCCGTGCCCTCCGGCAGCTCGTCGATGTTGGTGACGTGGTCCTTGGCCTCCGGGACCTCGTTCGGCTCGACGGTCTTGTCCTGGACCTGCGGCTCGTAGGTGTCAGCGTCGGACTGCTTCGGGTCCTCGGGCTGGGGCTGCTCCGGCTGCGGGGTCGGCTCGGGTTGCGGCTGCTCGGGTTGCGGCTGTTCCGGGGTCGGCTTCGGGGTCGGGTCCTCTGCAGGCTTCGGGTCCTCCACCTTCACGGTGGCCTTCACCTCGTCGGTGGAACCATCCGGGTAGGTGACGACGACCGTGACCGGCTTATCCCCAGCAGTAGAGGTGTCCGGATCTTCCTTGTACTTGAAGGTCGTGCCCTCAGGAAGCTTGTCAGCGTCCTTGACGTTGTCCTTCGGATCCGGCTTCTTGCCAGTCTCAACCGTCTGATCCTTGCCTTGCGGGTCGTGCTGCTCGGCCTGATCCTTGGCAACCTTCACCGTCACCGGCACCTCATCAGTGGTGCCATCCGGGTAGGTCACAACAACGACAGCTTCCTTGTCACCAGAGGTGTCAGTCTTCGGCACATCCTTCCAGGCGTACTTGGTGCCCTCCGGAAGATCTTCCTTGTTCGCGATCGAATCCTCAGCCTTCGGCTCAGCGTTCTTCGCAACCTCCTGGTCCTTGCCCTGCGGTTCGTACTTGCTGGCTTGGTCGGTGACCTTCAGCGGGACAAGGTCGGTGTGCTCGGTCTCGTTGCCGTCCTGATCCACCAACGTGTAGGTAACGGAGACGTTCGGCTTCTCTTCGAAAGCGTCAACCGTCTTCTTCGGTGTACCGGTGATTGTGCCGTCCTTGAACTCCAGGCCTTCCGGGAGACGCTCAACCTTGATGGAGTCCTTCTTCAGCTCGAAGCCCTGCGGCAGCTTGTCAAAACCTTCCGGCTTCACGTCCTGCTTATACGGCTCGCCGACGACGCCGTCGGCCAGCTTGGTATCCGTCACCGTGATCTTGGTGACCACCTGCTCCTTACGCTTCTGCGCGACGGGCTTCTTCTCGGTCTTCTCAATACGCTTGTCAGGATCTTGCTCGTCTGGGTTTTCGTAGACCGGGTTGCCGTCGTCGTCAAGCACCGGCACATCCTGCTCGACCATGACCTCGATCTCGCGAGTCACGATGACCTCAGTGGTGCCCGGGGTGGTCGGCTTGCCGGTGATCTTGCCGGTCTTCGGGTCGATGGCCAGGCCTGCAGGCAAGTCGTTAGCCGAGTAGGACGGTTCAGTGCCCTCTTTCATATTGTCCGGCAGATCCTTGAACAGCGGCGTCACGTCGTTGTTCGGGAACTCAGTGCCAACCGAGCCCAACGGCAGCGACTCAGGAACAACAGCGGTGAAGGAGTCTGCGATCTCCCAACGATCAGACGGCTTGCCGGAAGCCGGGTCAACAGAAACCAGCGCGGCGGTGTAGACCGTGGTCTCCTTCAGATCCTCAGGAGCCTGGAAGTTGCAGGACTCGAGTGCACCCTTGTCGTCGCTCTTGATCTTGCACATCGCGTCCTTGATCTCAGTCTGGGTACCATCCGGAGCGGTTGCGTACCAACGGATTGCGTACTCCGCGTTCGGCAGCAAGCCCGCGGTCTTCGTAGTCACCTTGGA
Organism: Corynebacterium sp. HMSC075D04; assembly: GCF_001815635.1. Lineage (NCBI taxonomy): Bacteria > Bacillati > Actinomycetota > Actinomycetes > Mycobacteriales > Corynebacteriaceae > Corynebacterium > Corynebacterium sp. HMSC075D04. Next base: position 3,000 of record NZ_KV821351.1, on the reverse strand, counting down.
GCCCGGACGACCCTTGTTATCGTAGGAGTTGTACTCCGGAATGTCGAAGGTCGGCTGTGCAGTCATCAACGGGAACTGCAGACCATTCATGTTCGCGCCGGCGGCAATCGCGCCCTGGTCACGGTAGTTCATGAACATGTTGGCGACGAACGCAGAGTTCTTCACGTCGCGGCCCTCAATGTTCGGGTAAATGTACATGTAGTCAGTGTTGATGTGGCGCACGTCGTACAACGAAGCGCCGGTAAACACGTTGACCCACTGGTTCTGGTAGTCGTCGGCAACCTTGCCCCAGTCTTCTTCGCTGACCACATTGTTCACACCGAGGTTGGCCGCGTCGCGCGAGTAGCCCAGCGTGCCCTTGAACGGCAGGTAAATCATGCCGTCAGCGCTGGTCGGGGCAACGACGGTCTCTGCAATGTGGGAGCCCTCGCCGTGCTCGTCCTGGTACGCCTTGATGATGCGCTCCTGGTTCGCACGCTCCTGCTCGACCGTGTAACCCGGGTTCTCGTTCTTCCAGGCGTCGATCTGGCGCGCGACTTCGTCGTTAAGATACGACGCAACAATCTCGATGCCGCCCGCTGCACGATCACCACGCGCAGGCTGGTACTTGTAGTAGCCCGGCAAGGTACCGGCAGACTCACCAGTCTCCCACCACACCATGGACTCATTCGGGTGAGCGATGCTCTTAATCGCGCCAAAGTCCCCGTAGTACGGGAACTGACCATCAGCCGTCGGCTCACCGGTCTCGCCGTCGAGCGCACGAGTCCAATCCTTTTCCGGCTTGGCCAACCAACCAACGTGATTCGGCTTCTCTTCCAGCACAAAACGACCGTTGGTAATGCGAGAACCGGCAGGGCCAGCGGTGAAGTTCCAAGACTCCTGCACGCGGTCCGTAATCGAGGTGTAACGGCCCGAGTTGAAGTCACCCGCGGCAACCACCGAGTACTTGCTCGGATCCGGGTTCTCGCCCCAAACGCGGACGCGAACGCCACCAGCTGCCAGCCAGAACGGCGGCGCGTCAACCTCGTTGGTTACCTTCTCGGACAGGTCGAAGGAGAAGCGGCCCTCGGAGTCAGTCGTGGTGTAGAACGTCGGCGAAACCTCACCGTTCTTGGTCACGTACTGCAAGTAGATGACGTTGCCCTTGAGCGGCTCATTATTCGACGACAAGTCATCGTGGCGACCATCCTTATTGATGTACGCCCAACCGTGGTAGCCGTAGAAATCACGCCAGCCACCCTTGGTAAAGATGGCGTTTGGCACCTGCTTGTTCTTGCCTTGGTCCGCGGCTGGGGCTGGGGCTGGCGCTGGGGTTGGGGCAGCCTGCGGGTTGTCTTGCGCAAACGCCGTCGGCTGCGCGAGCGGCGCAACCAACGCGAGCGACAACGCGGCTGCGGCAACCGAGGTGCCACGGCGGCGTGCAACGTAGTTTTTCTTCACAAAGAACCTTCCAGAAACATAGCGATGTGTGTAAACGCAATATCCAATTAATGGACACCCGTTAAGGACTTTGGGAACGCTACGCCTGGTGGACACCTGTCTACAATCTGCCCTTTTGGCCCTACCCCCACTCATGTGATTATTTAGCTTCCCCTCAGGAATTGATTTAAAAACTGCCTGGTTCCGTATCGTTACGTGAATGGTTCCTGTGAGCTCTCTGCCTTTGGGCGGGGGTGGCTCGGGGAGGTGGGGTCGTCGATAAGCAATGCGCAAAACGTCGCCCCGCTCACCGTAATGATGAGCGGGGCGACGGTTTCGAGGAAGACGCCTTTAGTAAAGGCGCTGGTCTACTGCATTACCTCTCCTTCCCCTCCTTCGACGAACCTGCGTAGGTGTTGCCGGAAGAACCCCTCAACTCGAGGTTCTTGATGGACGAGCCACCATTCGGCGAGCAGTTGTCGTAGATGATCGTGCCGGCCAAGATGCCCGCGGCGATCAGCGCCAGGCCGCCGAGCACGGTTCCGATATCGGTGCCGTAGCGAGCGAGTTGCGAGTTAATCGCATCCACCTGGGACGCCATCTGCGGATTGAACACGCCCAGCTGACGCTGCATCTGGGTGTTGAAGTTCTGAATCTGCGCGTTCGTCTGAGCAGCGATGTCAGACAGACCCGGGATCTCCAACTGGGTAGCCAGACCGATCGGCAGCAGCGCGATAAGCGGCAGACCGAAGCCGACCGAGGTGGCGACACACTTGCCGGTGTCGATGCCGACCTTCTCCTTGGACTCGTTGCCCACACCGTCCCGAGCCTTGACATCGTCGCCCGGCTTCAAGGTGGTGCCGTCAGGAACCTTGACCGTCCATTTGCCGTTCTCATCGGTCTTGGTCGGCACTTCCTTGCCATCCGGGAAGGTGACGATGATGTCCTCGCCCGGACGGTCGCCGGTACCGGTAATGGTCTTATCGTCCGGCTTGATCGGGTTGATCTTCGGCGGCGTGGTGTCCGCACCCTCATCTACCGGCTTATCCGGGTTGTCAACGGTGACGGTGACGTCAACGTTGTCCTTGGAGCCATCCGGGTAAGTGACCTCGACCGGGACGGTGATCTTGTCGCCCGGCTTGGCGTCCTTCGGAATAGTCACGGTGATCTCGCCGGTGTTCTTATCGATGGTCACGCCATCCGGGGTGTTCTCACCCGGAGTGAACGTGGTGCCCTCCGGCGGTGTGGTCGGGTTGCCGTCCTTGTCCTTGAACTCAGGCTTCTCAACCTTGACGTCCTCACCAGGCTTGCCCGAACCGTCCTTGTACTCCGGCTCGATCTCATCCGCAGTCTTCGCATCCGGGTTGTCAACGGTGACGGTGACATCAACGTTGTCCTTGGAGCCATCCGGGTAAGTGACCTCGACCGGGACGGTGATCTTGTCGCCCGGCTTGGCGTCCTTCGGAATAGTCACGGTGATCTCGCCGGTGTTCTTATCGATGGTCACACCGTCCGGAACATTCTCACCCGGAGTGAACGTGGTGCCATCCGGCGGCGTGGTCGGGTTGCCATCCTTGTCCT
>NZ_KV821350.1:0-209 GCF_001815635.1 Corynebacterium sp. HMSC075D04 | reverse complement strand
TTAGGCGGTTAGTTGGTGGTGGTCGCCATGATCATCTCCTGGGTGGTGCATGAGGTGTTTGGTGTGTTCGAGTGCGGTCAGTGACATGTAGCGCTTTTGTTGGATCCAATCGTCGTGTTGCTCGGCAAGGACGGCACCGACAAGCCGAATGATGGATTCACGGTTTGGGAAGATCCCCACAACGTCGGTGCGCCGGCGGATCTCCCGGT
>NZ_KV821349.1:0-4592 GCF_001815635.1 Corynebacterium sp. HMSC075D04 | reverse complement strand
TGTACTCCGGCTCGTAGTCCAGGTTCTGGTTCGGAACCTTCGGGTTCGTCTTGTCTTCCTTCTCCTTCTCATCCGGGATGCCATCACCGTCATCGTCCGGATCTTCGGTATCAGGTGTGCCATCACCGTCGGTGTCCAACTTGAAGTTCGCCGTCGTGTCGTCGGTGGACTTGTCCGGGTAAGTCACCGTCACCGGAACATCAAACTCCTCAACGGTGTCAGCGTTGAGCTTCGACTTATCCGGGAACGTCACGGTGATCTCACCGGTGTTCTCGTCGATAGTGACCACGTAGCCCTCAGGTGCCGTGAAACCATCAGTGATCTTGAACGTCGAGCCCTCAGGAGCGGTCGCGTCCTTGCCATCCTTGCCGGTGAAGGTCGGCGAAGACTTCGTCTCCTTGCCCGGGACGACGAGCTTGTCCTCGTAGGACGGCTCGTAAAGGTCCTTGTCCTTGTCGGTCACCGTGACGGTGACGTCAACGTTGTCCTTCGTGCCATCCGGGTAGGTCACAACCACCGGAACGGTGATCTTGTCGCCCGGCTTGGCGTCCTCCGGGATGGTCACCGTGATCTCACCGGTGTTCTCATCGATGGTCACGCCATCCGGGGTGTTCTCACCCGGGGTGAACTTCGTGCCCTCCGGCGGCGTGGTCGGGTTGCCATCCTTGTCCTTGAAGGTTGGCTTGTCCACCTTGACGTCCTCACCAGGCTTACCGGTGACGTCGGTGTACTCCGGCTCGTAGTCCAGGTTCTGGTTCGGAACCTTCGGGTTGGTGTCGTCGTCAATCTCCTTATCATCCGGGATGCCATCACCGTCATCGTCTGGATCCTCGGTATCAGGTGTGCCGTCGCCATCGGTGTCCAGCTTGAACTTCGCAGTCGCGTCGTCGGTGGAACCATCCGGGTAGGTCACAACAACCGGAACGTCGAATTCCTCAACGGTGTCCTTGTTCAACTTGGATTTGTCCGGGAAGGTGACGGTGATCTCGCCGGTGTTCTCGTCGATAATGACCACGTAGCCCTCAGGAGCCTTGAAGTCCCCTGGAATTGCGAACTTGGAGCCCTCCGGAGCGTCGACCTTCTCCTCGGTCTCGTTGCCATTTTCATCGACCTTGGTAAAGGTCGGAGCAGACTTCGTCTCCTCGCCCGGAACAACGAGCTTGTCCTCATAGGACGGGGTGTACTCGTCCGCGTCGCGGGTGACCAGCACGGTCCATGCGGAAACATCATTGCCGCCGGAAACCAGGACCACGTTGAAGAAGTCGCCCTTCTTCGCATCATCCGGGATGTCGAAGGTGCACGCTGCGACCTGGGCCTTGATGCCCTTGGATTGGTCGAGCTCGCACTCCTTGAGCACCTTGCCCTTAGAGTCACGCCACTCCACCTTCGACGGCAGCGTGGACAGATTGCCGTGGAACTCCGGGGTCACCGTAACACCAGGTGCAGCCGGCTTATCCGTCGCGTTGTAATCCGCCGTGATCGACACCGGGGTGTACGGCATGACCGCGTAGTTGACGTTGTACAGCGAGTTCAGTTCCTGGTACGGAAGACCGTTGAAGTTAATCGGCAGCTGGTTCTCGCCCGGGGAAGCCGCCGCCTTGAAGTTTCCACCGCCGTTAAAGCGCTGGAAGATCGGGGTGTGGAAGCCCGTGTAGCCGTTCTGGACCACACCGTCCTTGTTCTCCACCCACACGAACATGTGGTTCGGGTTGAGGATATCCTCGCGGACCTGGCCCTTCTCGTAGTTGCCAAAGCGCAGGGTGTAGCGGCCTTCGTTATCGGTCTTGCCGTAGACGGTCTTGAGGATGTACTCCGGATTGTCCTCGAGCATCTGCTTGGTCGCCTCGGCCAACTTCGCCGGGTCGTTCTTGTACTGCTCGTGCAGAACCTGGTTAGCCGCGGCACCATCCTTGGTCAGGGTGGACGCGTAGACGGTGTAGCCGTCGGCGGCTTCGTCGACACTGTTGAACGACGGACCGGTTGCCACGATGCCCTTGTCCGGACCGCCGGTCTCCAGCCACACGCGACCGGAAACGGTATTCGGTACGTCAGTCTGGGTTGACGCCAGACCGATCGGGCCCTCGGGGTCCTCGACCAGCCTGTCGCCCTTGGCAGCCATCCAGCTTTCCTTGTGGCTTGGCGGGACTTCCTGCAGGAACGCGGCCATGAGCTGGATGTTGCCGTCTGCTGCGACGAAAGAACCCAGCGGCCCTTCGACCACGCCGTTGAATGAGCCAGGGACGAAACCGTTGGCCTGGCGGAACATGACAACGTTGTTGCCACGCTCGTTGGTAAACGGCTCAACCCAGATGCGGTGCTTCTGGTCCGTACGGGCAGACCACGTGTGCTCACGGCCAAGCTTGTCCGTCCAGGTAATGCCCTTATCGCCAGTACCGAACGCAAACGTACCCTGACCACCGTTGCCGCCGACTACGTCAGGCAGCGTGTGCGTCTGCGCCTTGAAGATCGGCGAGTACGAACCATCCTTGTCACGGAACTGGGCATAGACGGTGATGCCGTCGAGCTTCACGTTGCCGTTGTCATACGCCGCACCCGGGTTACCGCCAGGGGTGGTCAAGTAGACATGGCCCGAGATCAAGCCCTTACCAACACCGTGTGCATCAGTCAGGTTCGCGGCCTTGGTGACACGACCGCTGGCGATCATGTCCGCATCAATGATTCCGTTCTCATCAACCACCGGAGAAGGCGAATTCTGCTCAGACTCAGCAGCAGGCGCTTCCTCCTGCGCGAACGCAACTGGCTGTGCGAACGGCGCAACCAACGCAAACGACAGCGTGGCTGCGGCAATGGAAGTGCCGCGGCGGCGGGAAATGTAGTTCTTCTTCACCGAAATTCCTTCCCTCGAAAATGATCCTTCGGTTAGATACGTGCATCTCTTTGTGCGCTGTATTTGACACGTGTCACACAGAGACGACATAGCCGAGAGTAAGGAGTTAGACAAGTGTCTACAATATTTTGTTTCTTTCGCTTGATAATGCTTTTAATTCTTTAAGCTTCTTCAAAGCGTTCAAGCCTCTCCACATGGCAAAACCCACACCGCAATCCCCCTTTTCTTAGGTTGTGAAATTTTGCATAGGGTCGCTTGCTGACGGTGGGGTTGGTGACGATCACATAGTGCCATCAACGCACGTTCTCACCCCTCAACTTGCGGCGCGAGGCAGCGTGGCGTACATTGTGCGCACAGGTTCTACACGTTGCTTGAAGACCTCACCACACAAAAGTAAGGACAGTGGTCCCTATGACTCAGCCAAAAGTTAAGCGACTTCACCTCAGGACAACAGAGGTCCAGGACGAGACGCTACGAAGTGCCGCCGAAGCCCAGGATGTTCCGGTGTCCGATTTCGTGCTCGGCAGCGCAATGATCGAAGCGGAAAAGATTCTTGCCGATCGCCGTTGGTTCGAATTGAGCGACGAAGACTTCGCCAAATTCGAGAAAGCCCTCGATACCCCCGTCGACGGCACGAAACTAGCGCGCCTTCTCGCATCCGACTCCGTCTTCGGAAAGGAGTTCCACCTTGACTAGGGACATCATCCAACCTCCGCGAACGATCGAAAAGGAAGATGATGTTGCAGGTTTCTCCTGCGGGGTGGAAAGCCTAGACAAGTGGCTCAAAGAAAACGCTTGGAAAAACCAACGCGCCAACAATTCTGTCACCTACGTGACAACGCTTAACGACAAGGTAGTTGGTTACTACGCTCTCGCATCGGGCGGAGTCAGCCGAGATGCCCTGCCCAAGCGATTCCGCAACAACCGTCCCAAGGACGTTCCGATCATCCTTCTGGGGCGGTTCGCTGTCGATTCGCGCGCTCAAGGCAGACAACTAGGCAAATCCCTATTACAGGACATGTTTAGACGCGCGATCGCCGCAGCGGAGATAATCGGTGCGGCAGCGATCCTCATCCACGCACACGATGAAAGCGCAAAACAGTTCTACCTCCATAACGCTAACTTTCATGAAATGCCAGGAGAACCGCTCCATCTCCTCCTGCCGGTGGAATCACTGATCCAACAAGCCCAGAACTCTTAGCATGCGGCGCCTCCACGCTTCCAACTCAATCGGCACAACGGTAGGCGTATCCCTCAGGGGTTCAGGCTCCCACAACCACATCGATCCCGTCGGCATACCGGCGGGCAAAGCATCAATCAGAAACTGGATACTCTCTAGTGGCGCATCCCTATTGCAGCGGTATGAAGCGGCGACGAGATTGAAATGATTGAGCGTGCTGACCAGCGACCCCTCCTCTACCGGTTGGTAGAGCTTCAACGTCTCCAAGGCGCGCTCCGGGTTTTCTCCAATAATGCAGAACCCGAAGTTTCTCTTCACCTCTGGCTCATTAGGAAACAGGTTTATGTTTTCACTTGCCAGGTTGACCGCCTGGTCCACGTCACCTTTGTCTAATGCGGCAATTACGGATTTCTGTGCTTTCTCCAGCTCAGCCAATGGCCCCCGCTGATAGGGCGCAATTTGTGAAGTCGCGCGCCTAGCGAGCTCTTGGGTTACATCAAACAAAGAGACTCTGCGTTCCTCCAGAAGACCTGGGGTGTCATGATTCCGGTGGACGGTGAAACC
>NZ_KV821348.1:0-46974 GCF_001815635.1 Corynebacterium sp. HMSC075D04 | reverse complement strand
CACGAAATAGGGCTGCGTTGGTGATATCGCTGCGTTGCTTGGTCAGTGAAGCACCGCAGGTTTTGCACCGCCACCGGGTCGTACCGTTGCTGGTGGTGCCGTTGCGTTTCATATCGCCGCCGCAATGGCAGCGTGGTCGGTTCTTTGGCATTGGGCAACCGAACCACCGCTCCGTAGCACACCATGGCAGCCACACCGGGGATTTTCGCAAGAGAGGGCCAATATATGCTTTTGGAGCATATATTTTCCGCAAACGCGGAGTTCAGAGCATGAAAATCAACGATTCCGGACACACATTTTGTCGCTTAACCCGGAGGAAATGGTAGCGGTGTGGTGAGTATCCGGTAGCGCTGTTTGCGACCGTGGTTTGCGCCGTCGGTCTTCGGCGCGTCGGAGATTGTCAGGAAATTCGTGCATGAGGTGGGTTGCGTCAATCACGAGACAACGGGCGCAGCCGCTCTCATTCACGAGGCTTTTCTCCCTCGCGGTGGAATCCTCTCCGGCAGCTGCTCCTGAGCGACTGACCCGAATAGCACTTCCAGAGTTTTACCTGTCGTGAGCTTCCGCTGTTGATACGCGTTGAGCACTGCACTGCGATACAGAGGAGGAACTACATCCAGTTCTTTAACCATCGGGATTGCAAAACCAGCGTTTTGAAACTCATGACTGTCGGGTTTGCGTTCCATCTCAAACGCATAGGTTGCGCTGGTGATAACACCGAGGTTTGCAAGATGCCCAAGCGTGGCGCTCCAACTCACACCGCACTGAGAAGAAACCGCCATCGCGAGCGCTCTACTGTCTGCGTGTTTGGCCTCCATCCGTTCTACAAAGGAACGCGACATCAGCAGATGCGCAGCGAACGAATTCATAGCGCGTTCGACAGCTCCGTGTCCGCAACCAGTTTCAAAAGACGTGCGATACACCCAGTGCCCAAGCTCGTGTGCAAGCGTAAACCTGGACCGGAGAAGCCCAGCACACTTATCCACCAGGGCAATACCAAACTCATCACCTGGTTTGCGTTCAATCTCAGTTACCGCCCCTTCAAACGGAGAACCAAGGAAGGACTGGGCGAACACAAGTAAGCCGACGCGCTCACAGAACGTAGAGAGATCCCTAATCGGCTCATCGCCTGCGTCTGCCCAGTCCCGCACCTCTGCCGCTCGGCGCGCGATGACGTCATGATCCTCGACCAACCGAAAACGCTGGTGTACTGCGGGTGCGATAATGCCTTCGCTTACCAGTTGTTCGACGTGTACCGACAATCGTTCAAGCGCAAGATCGAATGCCGGAGAGACGCCTCCCTCTGGTGCCGGCTTCCGGCTAGCAACGAGTTGTGGCCGTTCCGCCAGGAACCATCCAATTGGCAGTCCTGTCGATTCCGCGACCACTGCAATATCGAGCGACCGAGGTGAATCATCACCGGATTCAATCGCGACTAGCCGCGCGGGTGAGATCGGCGATCCCTCAGTCGTCTCGGCGATGCTAAGTTCTGCAAGTTCTCGCGCCATCGCCATACGTTGCGCGATCTTCCTCGCCTGCTTAACAGCATCAGTCATGCGAATATTCTGCCTCATCCTGAGATGCCGGGTTCTCGGTCCTCACCACAGTGCCGCTAAGCCAGCGGCCTAAACAGTGGAGGATCTAACTCCATTGACAAGGCCGGTATCTCGCGTAAGATCATCCACATAACTCCCCCGTCCTCTTCGGAGGCGGGTTTTCTTTTGCCAAAACTCCTGCTTAAAAGCAAACTTTCGGCCGAACGAACTTTCATTGGCGAAGAGCATCGGGATCGTTTCGACCTTCGGGCACCACTACCAACGCCATGGACGTTGCACTAAAACGAAAACGGGCGTTGCCCTAAACTTCGGTGTTCAGGGCAACGCCCGTTTTCGACTATCTGCGAGATCCGCGCCGGTTACGCCGCTACCTTACGACGTCCCACAAGCGCACCCGCAGCGATCAGCGCACCACCGAGCAAGATCGGCAGCTGGAGGCCAGCACCACCGGTCTTCGGGAGGTCGCCCTGGCGGACGTTGGCGACTTCGAGATACGCCAACTGCTTGTCGGAGACGACACTCCACACACCTTGGGTTGAGATATCGGAGACCCATTCGCCGTCCGATTCGTACTCAACCGCGACACCCTGGTCCTGAACGGTCCCGCGGAACCGGATTGGTGCAGTGAGCAGCGAGTACACAACACCATCTCGTGTCGGCGCCTTCACCTCGACCAGATCGTACTCCTTGCCCGGCTCGAGCACCGTGCCAAGGGTGTACGTGCCGGCTTCGGTGCCTGGTTCGAGGTTCCACTTCTGCGGGGTCTTGCCTTCGGCCGCAGCAACCTCGCGGACTTCGAACTGTGCTTCCGAGAGAGTGGTGTTGCGGTCGTCCAGGTCGACCTTCTTCACCTGGAGGCCGAACTTCGGTTGATCGGCCTTCGTATTGGCAACCACACACAGGACGGTTGCGACGTGCGAACCACTTGTATTCACCGGAATCCTGAAGCCTGTATCGCCCGTGTTCTGAACTTCCAGAGAGGACTTCTCACCGTTGAGGTATTGCGTACACACGGCGTTCTTCTTGTCACGCTGATATAGCTTGTAGCCCTTTTGCTGGTGCTCAGTGATCGTGGCCGCCGCCGGCTTATCGGTAACAAGCTTCCACGACGCCTGTGGCTTGTCGGCGCCTTCCTCCCTGACGGTGGCCTTGGAGTCTGCGTAGACCAAGGCACCGTTTCCGGCGTCGATGATCGGGCTGTTCGCCATCACCGAGAACTCCCAGCCCTCAGCTCCGTCGGTGAGTACATCACCGTTGGCGGCAACGATCTGCTTTTGGACGATGATCTTGCCGTGGCACAGTCTCGCGACCTCCTGAGCGATAGTCTCCAATTGTGCAGCAAGCTCCGAGTAGTTCTCGATGCGCACTGTGTCCCCAGGGCCAGAGATGTCCTCGCCCATTTGCTTCACTTCGCGAGTGCCGTATGTCCACTCTTTCTTGTCTGCTGTGTGGTTTTTGGACACGCTCCGCTTTTCCACGATGTCAAAAAGGTGATAATTGGAGTTTGACTTGTGAGTCGAATTAATCGCCTGCTCGACGTTGACCACAATGTCGGTACCCTTATATACAGCTTTTTCAAAGTTGGGGTAATAGACCTCTCCGGTAGACGGATGGACTGCCTGGTTCTGAATGGAAACAAGCGTTTCCCCAGATACTGGAGCCCCGCTAGTAAAAGAATAAATATTCTTCAAGACGTAATCCCGAGTCACCACATTGCCGGCTCGAAGCGTGAGGTCTACCTGGATCGGAACGATCCTAGTACCAGCCTGTTTCAACTTATTAGCCGCCAGAATAGCGCGGTTCAACGAACGCTCCTGCACAAAGGCACCAGCGTAGTCATAAGGTTCACCAGCCGGAGTTCCGCCTTTGTTCTGCCAACCATGTTCATCGAAGGTCGGCATACCGTCAGTAATGAAATAGACCAAGTCGTACTTCCCGTACCTATCTCCGTCTTCTTTCACTTTATTGAGCGCCGCTTCCCAGTTAGTGGCATCACCATTCTTAGGTTCCGTCCATCCAGCAATTGCGTTGGTGATAGTCGTATTAACCTCACCATTAACTTCTAGGGGAACCGGTCCTCCAGTGCTACTGGTCGCAGTCCTGCCAAACGTGTACAGGCCGACTTCAGTGCCCGGCGCACTCCTCAACGCCTCAACCATTGCCGTCGTGGCATCACGTGTCGACTTAAACCCGTTTTCATCGCCGTATTTAAGGGAGCGGGATTGATCCGCCACAATAGCGACCTTTAAACCGCATTTCTTGGGCATTTCGGGATTCGGGTACTGTTTTTTTACCCAGTCCGCACCATCGGGAGGCGAAACTTCCACCGGCTTCTTCGGCTCGACCAACGACGTACCGTGAATCGTCGCAACGACGTCGACGCTCTCCGGTTTATCGCTGAATTTCGAAGTCATCGTGAACTTGGCACCGTTCGGCACTTCGACAGAGTCGACCCGTGCTCCATTCTGCACTGGGTAGACCTCGTACTCGACGTAGTCGCTCGATACGCTGATCACTCGACGCTCGAATGACGTGCCCGGTTCAGTTTTGTCCAAATCGAAGGTGTACCCCTCAATCGCCAAAATGCTGTTAGGCGCGCTAACGCGAACAACTGCTTTCGAGAACGTCGACTTTCCATCCACAGTCGTGGTGGATTCGTAAGGGTTCTCTCCAGTGGTACGCGCTGGCGTCAGTCGAATTCCGCCTTGGCCTTCCATGATGAAACGCTTGTTTTCATCATCGACCGTAGGCGCCTCCTCCTCCGTCGGGGAGGTCTCCGGCGGAGTGGGTTCCGTCGGAATCCTGAAGGAGCCGTAGACCTCCACTGCGTAACGCTGACGGAGAGTATCCAAGTTGTCGCTCCAGGCAGGAACACCATCGACGCCAATCTTTATGGAGTCCTGTCCCGAATAAATGATGAGCTGCTGAGCAACTGGCGATTCACCAGTTTCCGGGTCGAAAAAGGCTGCCTCAAAACCCTTGACGCGATTTTTCTCGTTCTTAAGTTCCGTAGCATCTTTGAAATAGAACTGTTCGTCAGCAGCGTCGTTCTTGACGATCATCGCCCTGTTGTTAGGTTTGCGGGTGTTGTCCTCAATATTGCGAACGACAACGCGCGTGATCCTGATGTCTCGCCCTACCTGGTCAGGGTGTTCGCCGGTTGGTCGAACTTCGAAATACGGCTCCGTGCCAATATTCTCAAACTTCTGTCGGTCCGTAGCGACGATCTCAGAGCTGAGCTTGATTTCCTCGGACCATTTAGTGTCGTTCGCAGCACGAGCCTGACCAACACTGGTTGGGGCTCCGGCCACGGCAGCCTCCCGGTTCTGACCGTATCCAGAAGCGGACAATTCCCGCACCGTCGGAACATCGGCACTCTCGGCGATCGCGTACTCACCGGCGTCGGTCGTGCGGACCTTTACCTCGATGTGCTTCGGCGGCACCTCATCCAGTGCATTCAAGTCGAAGGCGATGTAGCCGCCCTCGGCGTTGTTGGTGAAGCCATAGCTCTCCGGATCGAGATTTTTGCCATCGGCAATGAGCGACAGAATCTCTTCAATTTCGCCATCGCCAATTCGCTTGATTCCGAAGATGTCTTCCGGCGAAGCTTTGCCGCCGAACTGCCATGCTTCGCCTGTGGGGTCGTCGATAGTGATTGTGTCGACTGCACCGAAGCGGGTGGTTTGTACGGCTGCTTTATCCGCTACGGCAGGCTGCGTCGCGCTCATTGGCCCTGCGGTCTGTGCCGCCGGAGCTACTGCTTCCGCAACACCAGTTTCGGACACGGCAGGCTCTGCAGCAGTGGTCGTTTCCGAAGCGGTAGCAGTCTCCGACGCCTCCACGTTCTCCGAGGCCACAGCACTCTCAGCCGTAGTTGCAGAAGCAACCGGTTCCTGCGCGTCGACCGGGTAGGAGCCGAGGCCGGCGGCGAGCGCCAACGAGGCGACCACGGCAGCGACTCCACGAACGGAGCGACGGGCGCGCGAGCTCGCAGTGGCTGCAGGCTTCATTACGTTTCGCATAATCCTTGTTCCTAAATCCGCTTATCTACCGTGTCTGTTCTTCGTTTTTGCTTCGCCGGGCCAGCACGAACCCGATCAAAATGAGCAGTCCGCCGAGTCCTGCGGCCCACAGCACGTTCGCGCCTGTGGAGGCCAGGTCTCCGCCGCGGGTGTTATCCCCTGGTTTGGTGACGGTGGTCACCGAATTGGTTCGTGTAGTCACAACGGTTGTGGATCCGTCGGAGCGCGTGGTGGTCAGCGTGGTCTTGACCGGGGTAGTCACCGTGGTCACCGTGCTGCCCGGAGGAGTCGTTTTCCGGGTGGTCGGCGTGGTTTTCGTCGTCGGCTCGGTTGTTGCTGGGGTCGAGGTCCCAGGCGTTGGCGTCGGGGTTGTGGTTGGGGTCAGACCGCCGTCGTCGTCCCACTTGGTCACTACGACGTTTTCGTAGGTGAACCGCTCGCCCTTCACATCGCCCAGCGGCAGAATGATCAGCTGGGGGCTGGAGACGTGGTATTCATGGTCGTCGTCAGGTGCCTGCTCCTCGAGCAGGTACAGGCCGGCGCTGAGGCCGGTGAACTGCACCGCGCCGCTGGCATTTGTCGTTTTCTTATCGACGACACCAAGCCCCTTCTCACGCACCTGTTCCATCGTGAGGTTCTTGGCGCCTTCGCGGCCTTCCTCGGTGGTCACGTCGATGTCGTTTACACGGGAGAGCACGAAGATGGCGCCTTCGATGGCGGGGCGTTTTTGGCCGGCAGGGACGTCGTCGTAAGGGTTGGTAGCCCTCTTCTTCACCAGCAGGGAGATGGCGCGGGTGGTGTCCACGCTGTCGGCGGCGATGTTCTTGTCGTTGCCGGAGACCACGCGGGCGTCGGCAACCGGCATGAATGCGCCGGTGGCCAGGATGGACGCCGCGCCAAGCGTCGCGACGATCTTCGAAGTGCGCATTAGGACTGAACCTCCTTGTTCATAGCGTCCTTGCGGTCGCTCTTCTTCTTTTCGCGGATGATCCACCAGATCAGGGCCAGCAGCACCAGCAGGGAGACGGCGCCGAGGGTCCACATCCACCACTGGACGGTGGACGTGGATTCGTCAAGAATCTGCGCTTCGTCCGGGTCCATCGGCACACGCTCGGCGTGGACCAGCAGACGGTGGGTATTGATGCCGTACGGGGTGCAGGTGACCAGGGTGAGCAGGTCACGGTTGGCTTCGGCGCGCAGGCTGTCGGTCTCGTCCGGGAGCACAACCTCGATGTCGTACACCTTGTACTTCATGCGCTCACCGAACGTGGAGACGTAGATGGCGTCGCCGACTTCGACGTCCACAAGGTCGTCGAAAAGCGTTGCAGTCGTGAGTCCCGTGTGACCGGTGATCACGGAGTGGAAGCCCTTGCCGCCGGTCGGCAGTGCGGAGCCGTACAGGTGGCCGAGGCCTTTCTGCAGTGTGTTTTCGCTGGTGCCGTGGAAGACGGGCAGGCGGACGTCGATAGACGGGATCGCAATTTGCGACATCGCCGACACCCCCGCCAACTGTGCCTCATACGCCTTGTACTCAGCGTTGTCTTCGCTGATGCGCGCAAGCCACGGGTCCAGAATCGGACCGTCGGTATGCGCGCGGTTGTACGCGATCGCCGCCTCGTACGCACGGTTGACCTGCTCCGGCGGTGCCGCCTCGAGCTGGTCTTCGTACATCTTCGCCACCTGCTCCTGCACGCGGTTGTTCCACTGGGTGGAGATCACCGGGTACATCAGCACCGTCAGGCCAACGAGGATGATGAGGACAGGCAGCGCGACACGCTGGAAGAACGACTTCTGCGCCGGCTGCTTCCGGTGCTTCGCCTTCACTGCTGTGGTCACGTTGTTGTCCTCTCTGGGGCCATCGCTTATCAACGACAACCCTTTCCTTCAAAACTGGAGCAGGAATTTAACGCCCTCCTGCTGGCGGGCGTGCGCCCCGATGGGTCCGGTTGTTCCGGTTCCGGGGCGCCTCCCGGGTTAGCGCTCTTTGGTGAGCACTAGCCCTGGAGTCCGCTTATGCGATTGCGCTTATGCGTTCTTGCTTATGCGGACTGGGAGTTGCGACGTGCCGCGTAGACACCGCCGCCGATGATCGCGAGACCAGCCAACGCCATCACAAGCACACCCATGCCACCGGTGGCCGGGAGGAACTTCTTCGTGGAAGGCTTGTTGTTGACCTCAGCGTGGATAAGCGGCGAAGCGACCTGCTTGTCGTTGACCACACGGTCCGCCAGCTTGAACTCGATCGGGAATGCCTGCGGGATACGCTCGTAGCCTTCAGGAGCCTTGGTCTCAAGCAGGCAGTAGCCATTCTGCACTGCAGTGTGTGCTTCACCAGTCAGAATGCTGCCGCCGTCGGCTGGCTTGCCGTCGACGATCTGCTGGTCAACCTTATCGGTGATGTGGAGACCATCGATGGTGAGCTGACCATCTTCGTTGGTGGTCCACTTGGCAACATCACCGATCTTGATCTTGTTATCGTCGTTGATCGGGTTGCACTTACCGGTCTTAAGGTCGCGGGTGTACAGCTCGAACTCGGCGCCCTTCAGCGGCTGGTCCTTCTTGCCATCGCCGTACTTCAGCAGCTGCAGCTTCGCCAAGAAGGTGACAACCTCAGGGGTGTCTTCCGGCGGCGGCGGGACGTCACCCGGCGTGCGCTTCGAACCCGACTCGCCAGTGATAGACGGCACGTCGGCGGTGTTTCGAATCTCGCCGTCACCGTTATCACCGATTGGCTTGAACTCCGCCTCCCAGTTGGTGACAACCTTCGCACCACGGTGGTTATCGTCGAGCCACTTCAGACCTGCTTCGTTGAACTGGACGGTCCGGCGAGCGTTGTAGTGCGCGTCGCGGTCATCGCCGAAGGTCCAATCTTCCTGATCGGTAAGGGTGTAGTACTTCGTATCAACTGTCTCGAGGGAGCCGTCAGCCTTCTCAATCTGGACCGGGTTGGTCTCGCTCAGACGCAGGTTGGACAGCTCATTCTTGTTGTAGTAGTCCACCACGTGGAAGTTGTTGAGCTGAACATCCTTGTCGGACGTAGCACCAGGGATGTTGCCCTTGATCTGGTACTGGACGGTGTCGCCGACGTTAACGTTCTCGTCCTCAAGCTTCTTCGTCACCACGGTGTTGGTGTTCTTCGGGTAAGCGTGAACGTTGTAGTTCCACTCTGCGGTGTTCTTCGGGTTCGTCATCGGGACGAAGACCACAAACGGGTCCGACTTGTGCAGGTTCAGACGAGGCTCACCGTTGACGTTTGCCTTCGGGGAATCCAGCTCAGTCACGCGGTATGCGGCGACCTTAACGTTTGGCACCTGGACAGAGCCATTTGCACCCGTCGTAACATCCGTCGAAAGGCCACCCTGCTTCAGCGGTGCTGACGCAGGCTTCTTCGCAGCCTCGACAGCCGCGAAGAAGCCCTTGTTCGTCGTGATATCAAAGTCGAGCTCCTCAACCTTGAACTTCACGTCGGCCACTTTCTCGCCGCCGGTGTACTTCTCAGCGTCCGGAGTGCCTTCCGTAATCTCATTACCGGTCGGTGCACCGGTCTTCGAAACGTTCAGAATCTTGTGGATCGTAAGCGAGCGTGCAGCTTTCGGATCGATGGTCGACGGGTCTGCACCCTGACCAATAGCGGAGTTCTGTTCAACGCCATCCTGAGCCAGTGCGTCCTGCGCGGCGATGCCGGCGGAACCGGCGAAGGTCAGGCCTGCGGCGATTGCGATCGCAGCGGTCTTCTTCATGGCAATTGCCATAGTGGTGGTCCTTTCGGAGAAATGTTTGTCGCTGGGCCCTATTGGTCAGCGAGAGAAGTACTTCAACACGGTGGCGCGGTACATCCTCCGTGCGATTCTTCTGGGCCCAGCCTGGGCGCCACCGTAAAATCTACTTGGTTGCACAACTTAAGTAAAGCGCAAATATGAGCCGTTTTCCCTCGTTAAGGATGGTTTCAGGCAAGTTTCCAAACCTTTGCGTTAGCTGCGAAAAGCGAGCTGGCCTTACAGGCAAATGACACCGAAAAACGGGTGTTCGACGTCACATATAAGGTGGGGTGGAGATGTTCGACACACTTTTTGCGTGAGTTTTTCAAGGGATTTCTTAGCAACCGCGCTAACCGCGTCAAACACTCCCCACCAGCACGTTTACCCCGCTATACAAACGCATGAAAAAGACCCTCTGCGCCGGAATCCCGGGGCAGAGGGTCGTCGATAAGCAGGGGATCTAGTCGCCGATCTGGTCGCGGCCACGCTTAACAATCAACGGGTCGGGCTCGCCAACCACGTCGTGGTCCTTGTTCGTGTACTCAAACTTGGACAGGATGTAGCGCATCGCATTCAGGCGGGCGCGCTTCTTGTCGTTGGACTTGATGGTGATCCAGGGGGACTCGTCAGTATCCGTGTAGCGGAACTGCTCCTCCTTCGCGCGGGTGTAGTCCTCCCACTTATCCAGCGACGCCAAGTCCATCGGCGACAGCTTCCACTGACGCACCGGGTCCACCTGGCGGATAGCAAAGCGGGTGCGCTGCTCCTTCTGGGTCACGGAGAACCAGAACTTGGTCAGCGAAATGCCGGAGCCGAGGATCATGTTCTCCAGCATCGGCACCTCACGCAGGAACTCGGCGTGCTGCGACTCGGTGCAGAAACCCATCACACGCTCAACACCGGAACGGTTGTACCAGGAACGGTCGAAGAACACGATCTCGCCCGCAGCCGGGAAGTGCTCGATGTAGCGCTGGAAGTACCACGACGTGCTCTCGCGTGGCGACGGCTTCTCCAACGCAACCGTACGAGCACCACGGGGGTTGAGGTGCTCGTTAAAGCGCTTGATGGTGCCACCCTTACCGGCGGCGTCGCGGCCCTCGAAAATAATGATGTGACGCTGACCAGTATCCTTCGTCCAGTTCTGCCACTTCAGCAGCTCAATCTGGAGCGCGCGCTTCTCATGCTCATACTCATCGCGGGAGAGGCGCTCATCGTACGGGTAATTCTCGCGCCACGTCTGAATCGCAGTGCCGTCCGGCATCAGCAGCACCGGATCGTCTTCATCGGTGTCGTCCACAACCCAACCTTCGGTCTGGGCGAGGTCGATCATCGGCAGTTCGTCATCCTTGTGGTCAGCCATACCACTCATTCTATTCCGCTTTGCCCCGCTGCGCTGGGAAAGCCCCCGAATAACAAAAAATGCCCCGTCGCACGTAGCGACGAGGCACCTCAGAAGTCGGTCTTATGCAACCAGACCAACGAGGTCGGCGAGAGCGCCTGCGAGGACGCCGAAGTTGCCAAGCAGCTCAACGAGAGCGCCCGGGATACGGGTGATTTCAGCCGGTTCGCCGTTCTGAACGCCGACGCCGGTGCCGGAGGAAAGTGCAACCCAGTTAGTCAATGCTTCCATGATATTTTCTCCTATTTAAAAAGATGCTCTTACTTGGTCGTCTTGCCGAGTTCCGGCTTCTCGGTAACCTTCGTTGCGAACGTCAGCAGAGACTCCGGGGTCTTGGTGAAGATCTTCTCGATCGCGGTTGCGAACGTCTTGAAGTCCTTGAGCGCCTTCTGGATGACCTTGAGATCTACAGGCATTACATGCTCCTAAAAGTTAGGTGCCAGTCTGTGTCTGGCTTTACTGACAGGTACTGACACCCATCGGGCGTCAGGGAGTTATTTTGCCATAGGTAACGATTACGTCAAGGGAAACTGCAGAATTGTTTTCAATGCTGACAGATATTTTTCAACACCTCACGTTTACCAAAACGTAACCATATTTCAGCTCTATCTCCTACCTGCCCAAATTCAATAGAAGAAGTAAACGTCATATGAATTCGATGACGACTGTATAGACCATTCAGCACCGAAAATCGCGACGGAAACGCCACAAACCGGAAGTGGATGTGGGGAACTACACCTATTCAGGGGGTCGTCGACAAGCAATTGCGCAAAAGAAAAACGCGCCCCGAAGGACGCGTCTCTCAACAAGCGGGCGTTACATCATGCCCATAGCCTCCGGGTCCATGCCCGGGTTTGCACCAGCCGGCTCCGGCTTATCAGCCACAACCGCCTCAGTGGTCAAGAACAGCGCAGCGATGGACGCAGCGTTCTGCAGCGCAGAACGGGTCACCTTCGCCGGATCCGCAATGCCGTTAGCCAGCATGTCGACGTACTCGCCGGTCGCAGCGTTCAGACCCTCGCCATCCGGGAGGTTGGCAACCTTGTCAGCCACCACGCCCGGCTCCAGGCCAGCGTTCAGCGCGATCTGCTTCAGCGGAGCGGACAGGGCCTCGCGGACGATCTTCACGCCCGTAGCCTCGTCGCCCTCAAGGCCGAGGTCGCCCTCGAGCTCGTTGGCAGCCTGCAGCAGAGCCACACCGCCACCAGCGACGATGCCCTCCTCCACAGCAGCCTTTGCGTTACGCACAGCATCCTCAATGCGCAGCTTCTGCTCCTTGAGCTCCACCTCAGTAGCAGCGCCAACCTTGATCACCGCAACGCCACCAGCCAGCTTGGCCAGGCGCTCCTGCAGCTTCTCGCGGTCGTAATCGGAGTCGGAGTTCTCGATCTCAGCGCGGATCTGCTTCACGCGGCCGTCGATCTGCTCCTGCTGACCAGCGCCCTGCACGATCGTGGTCTCATCCTTGGTCACCACAACCTTGCGAGCCTGACCCAACAGCTCAACGCCAGCAGTCTCCAGGGACAGGCCGACCTCTTCGGAGATGACCTGGCCGCCGGTCAGGATCGCCAGATCCTGCAGCATTGCCTTGCGACGATCACCGAAGCCCGGAGCCTTCACAGCCACAGACTTGAAGGTGCCGCGGATCTTGTTCACAACCAGGGTGGACAGGGCCTCGCCCTCGACGTCCTCGGCGATAATCAGCAGCGGCTTGCCGGACTGCATAACCTGCTCCAGCACCGGCACAAGCTCCTTAACGTTGGAGATCTTGCCGGACACCAGCAGGATGTACGGGTCCTCGAGCACGGCCTCGCCGCGCTCCATGTCGGTGGCGAAGTAAGCGGAGATGAAGCCCTTGTCAAAGCGCATACCCTCCGTAACCTCGAGGTCCACACCAAACGTGTTGGACTCCTCGACCGTGATCACGGACTCCTTGTTCACCGCACCGTTGCCAACGGCGTACATTGCCTCGGCGATCTTCTTGCCGATCTCCGGGTCAGAAGCGGAGATACCAGCGGTGGAAGCGATCTCCTCCTGGGTCTCAACTTCCTTTGCCTGATCCAGCAGGTACTTGGATACCTTGTCGGTGGCAGCCTGGATGCCGCGCTTGATACCCATCGGGTTGGAGCCAGCAGCAACGTTGCGCAGACCCTCGCGTACGAGTGCCTGGGCGAGAACGGTAGCGGTGGTGGTGCCGTCACCGGCGACGTCGTCGGTCTTCTTGGCGACTTCCTTGACCAGTTCCGCACCGATCTTCTCGTACGGATCTTCGAGGTCAATCTCGCGAGCGATGCTCACGCCGTCGTTGGTAATCATCGGAGCGCCCCAAGACTTCTCCAACACCACGTTGCGACCCTTCGGGCCCAACGTAACCTTAACGGCGTCAGCCAGGGTGTTCAGGCCGGTCTCGAGGCCGCGACGTGCTTCCTCATCAAATGCAATCATCTTTGCCATGTGAGTGTGTCACTCCTTATATATAGGCGTACGTGGACGATCACTCAGTTCGTCGGTGCAAGCAGGCGCCCGCGACGGCACGGCTGACGAGTGGTCTCAGCCTCACCCGCTCTTCTTCGTTTATTTGGCACTCGGTTGAGATGAGTGCCAGCCACATTTTTAGCACTCTCGGGGGTTGAGTGCAAGAGACGCAGGGGTTGGCTCGGTTGCTGCTAGCGTAGTGCCATGACTGACGCACAGAACAGCACAAGCAACAGCACAGCAACCTACGCACCACAGCGCGACCGGATCTTCGCGGATCTGTCCAAGTTGGTGTCCTTTAACTCCCCGCACTCCACCCCGGCCCTGAAGGACGAGCACGAGGCAGCGTGTGTGTGGACGGTCGAGGCGCTCAAGGACCTCGGCTTTGAAGTCACCCGCTACCCGACGGTGGACGACGCGGACACGATCGTCGCTACGAAGCCAGCGAAGAACGGCATGCCGACGGTGCTGCTGTACTCGCACTACGACGTCGTCCCGGCGAACGATCCAGAGGCTTGGACGAACAACCCGTTCGAACTCACCGAGCGTGACGGCCGCTGGTACGGGCGCGGCGCCGCGGACTGCAAGGGCAACCTGGCCATGCACCTGGAGGCACTGCGCCTCGTCGAGGAAAACGGCGGCACGGACCTGGGGCTGAAGGTTGTCGTCGAGGGCTCCGAGGAGCTCGGTGGGGATGACGGTCTGGGTAAGTTGATCGTCGACAAGCCTGAGGTGTTTGAGGCGGACGCGATCCTGATCGCGGACTCCGGCAACGTCGCTGTCGGTGTGCCAACGCTGACCACTTCCCTGCGCGGCGGCGCCCAGATCAACGTGACGGTGGAAACACTCAAGGGCGCGATCCACTCCGGCGGTTTCGGCGGCGCGGCTCCGGATGCGGCGCACGCACTGATGGTCATTGCAACGTCGCTTTTCGACGAGCACGGCCGCACCACCATCGACGGCGTGGACACCACCGCGAAGTGGGACGGCGACCCGTACGATCCGGAAACGTTCCGCGGCGACGCGACCGTCCTGGACGGCGTGGAACTGCTGGGCACCGCAGACGATAACCCGGCTGACCTGGTGTGGGCACGCCCGGCCGTGACCATGATCGGCTTTACCTCCACCCCGGTTGCAGAAGCGATGAACGCGGTGAACCCGCGCGCGGAGGCACAGTTCAACCTGCGTGTTCCGGCTGGCCAGGACTCCGCCGAGGTGGCGGAGAAGATGGTGGAGCACATCAAGGCGCACACCCCGTGGGGAGCCAAGGTGGACGTACAGGTCAGTGGCGTGAATCAGCCGTTTTCTACGGATGTGGAGGCGGAGGCCGTCGCAAAGCTTGGGCAGTGCCTGAAGGACGCGTACGGCGCAGACGAGCTGGCTGTCGTGGGCACCGGCGGCTCGATCCCGCTGACCATCACCCTGCAGGAGCAGTTCCCCAACGCCGAAATCGCACTGTACGGCGTGGAGGAGCCGCTGTGTGGCATTCACGGTGTCGACGAATCCGTTGACCCGACCGAGATCGAACACGTGGCCATCGCAGAGGCGATGTTCCTGCAGCAATACGGGAAGTAAGAAAAATTCGCTACAGTGGAACAAAGATGGCCGCGCCACTGGTGTTGACGCGTTGTATCTTGTTGCCACAATGAGCAAGTTATTTCTGTGTGAACTGGAAAGCCCCTGAGGTTAGGCGCGCCAACGGTACGACTGACCTCAAAGGAGGGCTGCCAGAAAGGTGCTCACGTTACTTCTTGCGCTCATGGCTGCCAGCGCCATCGCCCCGGTGCTGCTGCGCAGCGTCGGCCGCTCGGCCTTCGCCATCTTGGCGTTGGTGCCGCTGGCCGGCTTCGTGTGGGTGGTCAAACTCTTCGCCGACGGGGTGTTCCGCGACGGCGGGGAGATCGTTTCCACGTTCACGTGGATGCCATCGACCAACCTCAACTTAGAGTTTCGCCTCGACGCCCTCGCAGCGCTTTTTAGCCTGATCATCCTGGGTGTCGGGGCGCTTGTGTTGTTCTACTGCTGGGGCTACTTCGACTCGAACCCGCGCAGGCTGGCCAAGTTCGGGTTTGAGCTCAGCGCCTTCGCCATGGCCATGTACGGCTTGGTCATCTCGGACAACTTCCTGCTCATGTACGTGTTCTGGGAGTTGACCTCGATCCTGTCGTACATGTTGGTGTCGTATTACGGGGAGCGGGCGACCTCCAGACGCGCAGCCATGCAGGCGCTGATGGTCACCACGATGGGTGGCCTGGCCATGCTGGTTGGCATCAACCTGCTCGGCTTCAACGCCGGCATCTGGCGCCTGTCCGAGGTGTCCCAGATCGCCGACATCGAGGGCACTCCGGCGATCTCCACGGCAATTGTGCTGATCATGCTGGGCGCGCTAACCAAGTCCGCGCAGGCTCCGTGGCACTTCTGGTTGCCCGGCGCGATGGCTGCTCCGACGCCGGTGTCGGCGTATCTGCACTCGGCGGCGATGGTCAAGGCGGGTATCTATCTCGTCGCTAGGCTTGCGCCCGACATGTCGGCGGTGACCACGTGGCACCTGCTGGTGCTGTCCACGGGTGGGTTCACCATGCTGCTGGGCGGCTGGATGGCGCTGAAGCAGCGCGACCTGAAGCTGGTGCTGGCGTACGGCACGGTGAGCCAGCTGGGCTTCATCATCACGGTGATCGGCGTGGGTTCGCGTGAGGCCGCGATGGCGGGGCTTGCGATCACGTTCGCGCACTCGCTGTTTAAGGCCGCGCTGTTCATGATTGTGGGCACGATCGACCACGCCACCGGCACGCGCGACATCCACGAACTATCAGGGCTGGGCAAGAAGCAGCCATTGTTGGCGGGGTTGGCCATTGTGTCGGCTGCGTCCATGGCTGGCATCCCGCCGCTGTTCGGGTTTGTGGCCAAGGAAGCCGCGCTGGAGATGATCCTGCACGAGGAGTTGCTCACCGGTATGCCGGGCAGGATCACGCTGGTAGTGATGGTCGCGGGTTCCATCCTGACCATGGCGTACTCGCTGTACTTCCTGCACGGTGCCTTTGCGACGAAACCAGAGCACGACCGCAAGCCCTCCGAAGCAGTGCGCGACATGCACCGGGTGGGCCCGACCCTGTGGCTCTCCCCAGCCATCCTGACTGCGGGCACGATCGTGTTTGGTCTGGTGCCGGCGCTGCTGTCGGACCCAATCAACAACCACCTCGACGCTCGCTTCCCGGACGTGGAGGGCGAAACGCTCGCGCTGTGGCACGGCATCAACGTGCCACTGATGCTGTCGGCTGTGATCATCACCGCAGGTGCGATCATGTTCTGGCAGCGCGACCTGGTGGCAAAGGCCCAGTTCGAGCAGCCAGCGCTTGGTAACGCCAACGCCGTCTACGACACCATCCTGGCCAAGCTGCACCACTGGTCGATGCGTCTGACCGCGTCTACCCAGCGTGGTTCGTTGGCGATCAACCTGGGTGTCATCTTCGCCACCCTCATGGTTGTGCCGTTGGCTGCGCTGATCCTGGGCGCGTCGAACAACATCCGCATGATCGTGTGGGAAAACGTCTGGCAAGGCCTGATCGTGATCATCATGGCGGGCATGGCGTTCTTTGCCACCCTGCAGCGCAACCGCCTGTCGGCCGTGGTCATGGTCGGCATGACCGGCTACTGCCTGGCCATGATCTTCGCGCTGCACGGCGCACCGGACTTGGCGCTCACGCAGGCACTGGTGGAGACCATTGTGATGGTCGTGTTCATGCTGGTGCTGCGCAAGATGCCCACAGAGGTCGAGCCGCGTAACGACGACAACCGTCTCCGCGCCTGGCTCGCCATCGGCACCGGCGTATCAGTGGTGGTCGTGGCGATGACGGCGATGTCCGCGCGCGTGACCGATCCGATCTCCACAACCATGCCGGAGTTGGCCTACGAGATCGGCCACGGCCGCAACACCGTCAACGTGCTGCTGGTGGACCTGCGCGCCGCCGATACGCTCGGTGAGATCACCGTGCTGGTCATCGCCGCAGTTGGCGTGGCCAGCCTGATCTTCGGCACCGGCAAGTTTGAAACCCAGTCACGCCGCCCAACCCTGCAGACCACAAAGGCACGCTGGCTCGCATCCGGCGTCAACGACGAGACGGCGCAGAACCGTTCCCTGATGGTGGAGGTTGCCACCCGCATCCTGTTCCCGTCGATGATGCTGCTGTCGGCGTACTTCTTCTTCTCCGGCCACAACGCCCCCGGCGGCGGGTTCGCAGGCGGCCTTGTCGCCGCGCTCGCGCTCACGCTGCGCTACCTGGCGGGCGGCCGCAAGGAGATCGAAGCAACCCTGCCGGTGCACCCAAGCAAGGTGCTCGCAACCGGCCTGCTGCTGTCCGCCACCGCAGCGGTCGTGCCCATGTTCTTCGGCAACCCGCCACTGACCTCTGGATACGCCACGTTCAGTCTGCCGCTCATCGGCGAGTTCGACGTCCCATCCGCCCTGCTTTTCGACGCCGGCGTCTACGCCATCGTCGTCGGCCTCATCATGCACGTACTGGCCTCCATGGGCGCCCACATCGACCTCGAAGAAGAGTCCCGTAAGCAGCGCGCCCGCGACCGCGCCATCGAACTGCAAGAGAAAAACCGTCGCCGCCGCGAACAGCAAGAGCGTGATCGCCGGCAGCGGTTTGATGAGCGGGCGGCGGTGTCGTCGGCAGGGTCGTCGTCGATTAGCAAGAGCTCGGAGAAGTAAATGGAAGCAAACCTGTTCTTACTCATCGGCTCAGGCGTACTCATCGCGGCCGGTGTATACCTCATGCTGGACAAAGTGATGACGCGCATGATCATGGGCGTGCTGCTCATCGGCAACGGCGCGAACCTGCTCCTGCTGCAGTCGGGCGGTCGCGCGGGCTCGCCGCCGATCCTCGGACGCGACTCCGTAGCAGCAGCCGACGCCGCCGATCCGCTCGCGCAGGCGATGATCCTGACCGCCATTGTCATCTCGATGGCGATGGTCGGATTCATGCTCGCGCTCGCCTACCGCCAGTACCGCTACCGCAGCGACGACGTGGTCGAACGCGACGAAGAGGACCGCGCAATTGCGGTGCGTCCAACCACGCCGACGGGCGACCGCGACGAAGAGGAAGCGGCCGGCAAGGCTGCTGCGTCGGCATCGTTCGAAGAGCCAGTAAAGGGGGCGGAGCGTGAGAAGTAGTATGTTAGCCCTCGCCGACTGGGCCCTGCCCGCAGTGCCGTACCTGACGGTGCTGATGATTCTGCTGCCGCTCATCTCCGCGGCGTTCATCCTGGTGTTCCGCGGCGTGAACCTGCAGCGCTTCATTGCCCTGCTGACCCTGGCCACACTGACGGTCATGTCGGCGGTGCTGATCATCGTCGCCGACATCCACGGCATCCAAACGGTGCAAATGGGCGGCTGGGAGGCGCCGATCGGGATTACGTTGGTGGCGGACAGGTTGTCGTCGATAATGTTGTTCGTCTCCTCGATCGTGCTGTTCGCGGTGATGTGGTACGGCATCTCCCAAGGTCTGCGCGATGGTGACGACGACGACCCAGTCGCCGTCTTCCTCCCCACCTACATGCTGCTGAGCATGGGCGTGAACCTATCATTCCTGGCAGGTGACCTGTTCAACCTGTACGTCGGGTTTGAGATCTTCCTCGTCGCCTCCTACGTGCTGCTCACCCTGGGCGCGTCGCCGCAGCGTGTGCGCGCCGGCATCGGTTACGTGATGGTGTCCATGGCGTCGTCGATGGTGTTCCTGTTTGCGCTTGCGCTCGTGTACGCGTCCGTGGGCACGGTGAACATGGCACAAGTCGGAATCCGCATGGCCGAACTACCCACCGGTACGCGCGCCGCAATCTTTGCGACGATCCTCGTCGCCTTCAGCATCAAAGCCGCCGTCTTCCCCCTCGACGCCTGGCTGCCGGACTCCTACCCCACCGCCGCCTCCATCGTGACCGCCGTGTTCGCAGGCCTCCTCACCAAAGTTGGCGTGTACGCGATCATCCGCATGCGCTCCACCGTGTTCACCGACGGCTCGCTCGACAACATGCTCATGTGGGTCGCCCTGTTGACCATGATCGTCGGCGTGATGGGCGCAATCGCCCAAAACGACATCAAACGTCTCATGTCGTTTACCCTGGTCAGCCACATCGGCTACATGATCTTCGGCGTGGCCCTCGGCTCCGTCGCAGGCCTATCCGGCGCGATCTTCTACGCCGTCCACCACATTCTGGTGCAGACGTCGCTGTTCCTGGTGATTGGGCTCGTCGAAAGGCAAGCAGGCTCCGCCCAACTGCGCCGCCTGGGCTCCCTGCTGTACACCGCACCCGTCATCGGCGTGCTGTACCTCATCCCGGCGCTCAACCTCGGCGGCATCCCACCCCTATCCGGCTTCCTGGGCAAAGTCATGCTCATCCAAGCCGGTGCCGAAGACGGCTCCTGGCTCGCCTGGACCCTCATCGGCGGCGCCGTGGTCACCTCGCTGCTCACCCTGTACGCCATGATGAACGTCTGGTCCAAAGGCTTCCTGCGAGATCGCGCCGACGCCCCCGAAGGCGACGTCGTCCTCGCCCGCCCCGCCAACCTTGCCGAGCGCGGCGAAACCGTCTCTGCCGGCGAACGCGACGACGTCGGCCGCATCCCCGTCGGCATGTTCCTCTCCACCGCACTGCTGGTACTCACCTCCACGTCGATCACGTTCCTGGCCGGTCCGATCTCCAACATCACCGACCGCGCCGCCCAATCCGCCCAAGACGTCACCATCTACCGCAGCGCAGTACTTATCGACGACCCCACCCAAGCCACCCGCAACCTCGACGCATTCACCGAACCCACCGACTCCCAAGGCGGGCACGACTCGCTGATGAACCGTCGCAACCAGGAGGTGCGTAACTGATGAGCCTGCTCACCGGTATAAAAAACCGCATGCGCCCCGCCTACATTGCGTGGCTGACCTTCATGTGGGTCCTGCTCATGGGCGAAGTGTCCTGGGGCAACGTCGCCGCCGGCCTCGCCTTAGGCGTCGTCATCGTGCTGGCCCTACCCCTGCCACGCGTCCCCCGCAGCGGCAACCGCATCCACTGGCCACGCCTGATCGCCTTCGTCGGTATCTGGCTGTGGGACCTCATCGTCGCCTCCGCCAAAGTGGCCTGGCTCTCGCTGCGGCCCCAATCCCAACCCAAAAACGCGATCCTGCGCGTGCCCATGCGCGTCAGCAACGAATTGGTGTTCTACCTGGCCACCTGCGCCTACAACCTGCAGCCCGGCGGCACCGTCACCGACATCGACCTGGCCAACCGCGAATGGACCATCCACGTCCTCGACGCGTCCACCCCGGCCGACATCGAACGCGAAATTGCCAACGTAGCCACCCTGGAACGCCAAATGATCGGGATCTTCGAAAGCAGGAGCAAATGAACGAAACGATCTACAACGTCTTCCTCGCCATAGCCGCCATCTTCATCTTCGCCGGCTTCTTCATCCTCGCCTGGCGAGTCATCGTCGGCCCCGACTCCCTCGACCGCGTCCTAGCTAACGACGGCATCACCGCCTCCCTCCAGTGCGCCCTCGCCCTCTACATCTGCTGGACCTTAGACACCACCGTGGTCAACGTGATGATCGTCATCGCACTCCTCGGCTTCATCGCCTCCCTGTCCGTCGCCCGCTTCCGCAAGAGGGATGGTTCCCTATGATCACCGACATCATCTCCCTGATCTTCATCCTGCCCGGCGCGTTCATGGTCTTCTCCGCCGCCGTCGGCACCGCACGCTTCAACTCCACCCTCGCGCGCGTCCACGCCATCACCAAACCCCAAACCACCGGGCTCGTCCTGTTCATGATCGGCACCATCATCCGAGTCACCACCGCCGAAGACTTCGGCGTCCACGAAAAAGGCGACATCGGCATCATGATCCTGCTGGTCATCTTCGCCCTAATGACCAACCCCGTCACCGGCCAACGCCTCGGCCGCATCGCCCGACGCGAAGGCCTCTACGGCGAAGAAGGCCAACTCACCCGCAACGATCGCCCCGCCAGCTACCACCCCAAGCGCATCAACCCCAACAAGCCCACCGAAACCGAACGGCCGGCGGGCTAAGGGCTGGCTGCTACGGCGCTACGGCGTGAGTTCCCACATTTCGTCGCAGGTCGCGTCCACAACCGCCTTCCAATCACCCGTGCGCTGGTAAATCTCCCGCTGGCGCTGGTAGCCGGCGCCACGCTCGACGATCTCGCCGACCAGCCGTAGCTCGTCGAGGCAGTTGAGGTCTTGGGCCGTGGGCGTGAGTTCGTCGATAAGCAATTGCAGCTCGTGCTTAATCCAGTCCTCGTCCGTATCGCGGCTAGTGATCACGAGCGCGTCCATGCCATAGCGAGCGCCGCGCCACTTATTCTCCGCGACGTGCCACTGCTGCAGGGTGGGCAGGGACTCGCCGCGATCCAACATGCGGTCGTAGTGGACCACGAGACAGTGCGTGAGCGCCACGACCGCGGCGAGCTCGCGCAGGTTAGACGTGGCATCCGAAATGCGAACCTCGATCGTGCCCCACTTCGCGGCCGGACGGACATCGAAATGCATCGAGCCCGTGTGATTAATCACGCCCGAAGTCTGCTGATCGCGCATAAATGCAACCCACTCATCCCAATCCTGGAACTGATACGGCATACCCGCGGTGGGAAGCTGCTGGTAAAGCATCGTGCGGTTCGAAGCGTAACCCGTATCGATGCCGTCCCAACCCGGGCTCGAGGCGCTTATCGCGAGCAGGTGCGGGTACTTCGTCATCACCGCATTAATGATCGGCCACACCTTGTCCTCATGACTGATCCCAATGTGGCAGTGGATACCCCACAACAACATGTGCTGACCCCAATACTGGGTGCGATCCGCGATCTCCTGATACGTGTTCTTCGGACTCAGCGGATTCGTGCGGAAATCCGAAAACGGGTGGCCGCCGCTCGCCCACAGGCGGAGGTTCTTCTCATCCGCGACCTCCTTGATCGCTTTGAGGTCGCGCTGGAGGGCGTCGACCGCCTCCCTGGTATTCGTGCAGATCGGCGTGACAAGCTCGATCGTGTTCTGCAGAAACTCCGGCTCCAGGTGCACGTCCGGATTGCGCTTCTGCACCTCCTCGATCACCTCAGCCGCACGCGGCACAAGGTCGCGCGTTTCCGGGTCGACGAGACAAATCTCCCACTCGACACCGAGGGTAGGGGCGGCCGACCTGGCAAAATCGCGAAACGGATCCATAGTCAGCCAGCCTAACCGCTTCGGTTCCCGGGACTGGCATGGCGAAGCGGTTTATATGCGGGGCGGTGCTGTTGGGGTTCCGCCTTCCACACAGATGGTGAGGACGCAACGGAGAGCTTGCCGATTTTTGGCCATCTTCACCCTTGCATTCTCACCATGTGGAGGTCGGGTGCCGGTGTGGTGTCGTCGCAAAGCTAAACGGCGCCTCCTACACGGCATATTTCGCTAGTTTTCGACGAAATGCACCGTGTAGGAGGCGCCGTTTGGAGGCTAAAACTAGCCGGCGAGGACGACCGCGACGGCGCTGCGGTTATTCGCGGCCTGCTCCGGAAGGCCGACGGCGCCCTCCGGGATGTCATTCTTCGCGCGGGCGGTGCCACCGACGCGGCGGGCGATGTCGGCAGCGACCTGCTCAGCACCCGGGGTAGCCGGGTCGAAGAACACGTAGGTCTCCGGGAAGATGCCGTACTGCTGCTCAGGCATGTTCATCGTCGCAGCGTCCTGGGACTGATTAGCGACGTTGAACTGCCCCTTAAGCTGGTCCGCCGTGCGATTAGCCAGGTCAGCGATGCCGGAGTTGTTGTAGACGAAGACCTGCGCGCTCGCATTGTCGAGCTGCGCGCCCTGCGGGGCCGGAGCCGGAGCCGGTGCCGGGGTCTCGGCGTTCGGGTCTTGCGCGTTGGGGTCTTGCGCGTTGGGGTCCTGGGCCTGGTCGCCTTCGCGCTGTTCGGCGTTCGGGTCCTGCGGCGCGTTCGGATCCTGGGAGGCGTTCGGATCCTGGGAGGCGTTGGGATCCTGGGCGCCCTGGCCCTGGCCCTCGCCAGGCTGGGCCGCGGACGGGGCGGCCTCGGAGGTAGCGGAGGTGGAGGTTTCGGACGAGGCGGAGGATGCGGCGTTGTTGTCGTCGCCCTTCTGGGTCATCGCCCACAGGGCCCAGAGCAGCAGCAACGCAGCAACGGCGATAAGGATCATGGCGAGGCCACGGCGGGGCAGGCCGCCCTGGGCAGCGGCGCCCGCGCCAGCACCGGCTCCAGCAGCGCCAGCGCCGCCAGCGGTGACGGCGGTCGAGCCGGCACCAGCACCTGCACCGGCACCGGCACCGGCGGCGTAGCCTGCGTACGCCTCGTCGTAGGCCTCGTCATAGTCATAGTCGGCGTCGTCGTCGCGACGGTGCGCGCCGCGGTATTCCTCGGCGGGTGCGTCGGTGGGGGTGTCGTCGATAATTTCGGCGTCGAGGGGCTCGTCGCCCACGTTGTCGTAGCGGGGGTCGTTGCCATACTGATCTTTAGTCACAGCAGCAACAATAGCCACACCTGGTGGGGGAAGGGAGGCAACACACCGGGTTAGGCGTCGCGAAGCCTTTGCAACCGCCGCACCAACTGAGGCTCCGCCGCGAGCGCCTCCGGATTATCCAAAAGGACGTTGAGGCGCTGGTAGTAGCGGATCGGCGTCATGCCAAGTTCGGCACGGATAGCGTCCTCGCGCTTGCCGAGGGACCGCGGGGCGCGCGCGGCGAAACGGAGCACGGCGAGGTCGGTGTCGGAAAGCATGCCTAATATATTGGCATGACCATCCGACCCATCGTTATCCACGGCGACCCTGTGCTGCACGAACCGACCAAACAGGTCACGCAGCCCGTTGAGGAACTGCAGGAACTCATCGCCGACATGCACGAAACCATGGACGCCGCCCACGGCGTGGGCCTGGCCGCCAACCAGATTGGTGTGCCGCTGCGCCTGTTCGTCTACCACTGCCCCGACGGCGACGAGATGCGCCGCGGCACCGTGATCAACCCGGTGCTGGAAACTTCCGAAATTCCGAAGACAATGCCTAGCGACGACGGCGAGGACGACGAAGGCTGCCTCTCCGTGCCCGGCTACTCGTGGCCGACTGGCCGCGCCGACTGGGCCAAAGTCACCGGCCTGGACGAGAACGGCAACGAGATCGAGGTGGAGGGCACCGGCTTCTTCGCCCGCTGCCTGCAGCACGAGGTCGGCCACCTGGACGGCTTCCTGTACACCGACGTGCTCACCGGCCGTTACAAGAAGGAAGCGAAGCGCGAGATCCGCGACAAGGGCTGGCGCGAGCCGGGCAACACGTGGCTTCCGGGCACCGACGAGGATCCGTTCGGCCACTAACGCGGTATGATGTGCGGGACTGTCTATTTTTCCGGAGGCACCCATGCGCATCCCCGCCGTCATCGCTGCGACTGCGATCACGCTGACCACTCCCGCTGCGCCCGAAACGCCGCTCGAGCAGCTGCTTAGCGACGTCACCGAGACCCGCACCACCTCCCTCACCGCACTTAAGGAAGCGGATGGGGAGGACGAGGTCCGCGAGATCCTCACCGATTGGCGCAAGAACCTCATCGAGGCCGCTGACGACCTCGAGGAGCTTCGCGAGGACGCCGGCGACCTGACCGACGAGGAAGAAGCCGAGTTCGACGAGGCAGCCGACGCCCTCAAGGCCGAGCGCGCCGGTGTGCGTAAGTTGCGCTCAGAGCTTTTGCTTAACGACGACACCGTCGTCCTCCCCTCCGCCCTCAAGGGCCTCGACGGCATTTTGGGCACCACCGCCTTCGACGCCTTCGAGCGTTCTAACAACGGCGACGCCCGCATCATCTACGGCATCCCGGGCGGCAAGGAAGAGGCTGCCGCGTCGGAGGATGCGACTGCGGAGAAGGCTGGCGAGAAGGCTTCGGAGAAGGCTGCTGTTCCGGCAACCACGGTGTCGACCACCCCGAAGACCACCGAGCCGAGCAGCAAGGCGCCGAAGACGTCTGAGTCGCTGAGCCTGCGCGCCGAGCGGATGCAGGACAACACCACCACCTCGGAGACCACTGAGTCCACCACCAGCGAGACGACCACGACGAACACGTCGTCCGGCACCGAGACCACCACCAGTACGACTACCGGGCAGACCACAACCTCCGGCACTTCGTCGAGCACGACGTCCAGCGCGACCGCCACGACCTCGTCGTCTTCGTCTTCCTCTTCGTCGACGACGTCGGCGTCGGTGCTGCAGAACCGCACCACCTCGGCAACGTCGAGCACGACGCGTTCGACCACGTCCTCCTCGAGCACCTCGCGCACCACGACCAGCACCGAAGATGAGCGCGACGGCGACCTCGCCGACACCGGCACCCCGATGCGCGGGCTGATCGGCCTGGGCGCGCTTGCGCTGCTGGCCGGTGTGGCGTTTATGGTGCCGGGTGCGGGTAGGGCTCGTCGATAAGAAGAGCGCGAGAAACACAACATATGTCGCGTATTTTCCGCTCGGATGACGTCGTGGTGGGGGACCGCGTCGTGGTCAGGCAGCGGCGCGGCGAGCACGCCAGCGACATCATCGGGCACGTCGTGTCGCTCGACCCGCTGGTGGTGCGGCCGCAGGAGGTGGGTGGCTTCCCGTCCTCGAAAGAGGCGATCGAGGTGGCCAACGTGCACATCATTAAGAAACTGTCGGCGAGAACGGTGCGCAACTCCGAGATCCGCGCGTTGGAACGCCGCATTGCCGACGACATCCCCACCACCGAAGAAGCCTGGGCCGAAGGGTGGCTCATGCGCACCGGCGAGACCGACGAGGCGAACTCGGCCGTGCCGCTCGGGCCGTCCGCAGGCCTGCAACCAGTGCCTATCGACACCATCCGCGACTTCTACCGCGAACGCAACCTGCCAGTACGGCTTATGATCCCGGAGCGCATCGGGAAACCCGCGCTGAAACTCCTCACCGACGAATGGACACTTGCGGAGGAGCAGGTGGCGTGGGTTGACGGTGAGGGGTACGGGGTGTCGTCGATTAGCAATGTGCCCGAGGGGGCGCTCGAACATCACCGTCGGCGGCTGGCGCTAGGCTAGGCACATGCGAATCGCCACCTGGAACGTCAACTCCGTGCGCACCCGCGCCGAACGCATCGCCGCATTCCTCGAACGCAACGACGTGGACGTACTCGCGATGCAAGAAACCAAAACCGCAGACGCGACATTCCCCTACGCCACCTTCGAAGCCGCAGGCTACGAGGTCGCGCACGTGGGCGTGAACCAGTGGAACGGCGTGGCCATCGCCTCCCGAGTGGGATTGGACAACGTGCGCGACCACTTCGACGGCCAACCCGCATTTGCGAAGAAGGGCGAGCCCGAGGTGGAAGCGCGCGCGGTCGGCGCCGACTGCGGCGGCGTGGAAGTGTGGAGCCTGTACGTGCCCAACGGCCGCGAGATCGGCGACCCGCACTACGACTACAAACTGCAATTCCTGTGGTCCCTGGCGGAGTCCGTGCGCCCCGGCGACCTGCAGGTGTTCATGGGCGACTTCAACGTGGCTCCCCGCGACGAAGACGTATGGGACGTCGCCTGGTTCGAAGGCAAAACCCACGTCACCGAACCCGAACGCGCCGCGTTCCAGATGCTGTTGGAAGCGGGGTTGTACGAAATTCGTCACGACAACCCCTACACGTTCTGGGACTACAAATCCATGCGATTCCAGCACAACGAAGGCATGCTCATCGACTTCCAACTCGCCACCGCCCCCATGCGTGACCTGGTCAAACGCGCCTGGGTGGACGTCGACGAACGCCGCGGCAAGGGTGCCTCCGACCACGCACCCGTGATCGTCGATTACGACACGCGCGGCCTCTCCTATGATGAGGTCCGATGAATATCGACCTCGGATGGTGGCAATTCGCGGCGATGGTCCTCGACTACGCCATCAAATTCGTCATGATCGGTGTGGTGCCGGGCGGGCGCAAACCGTCGTCGGCAAACGCGTGGCTTTTGCTCATCCTGCTGCTGCCCGTCGTCGGGCTGCCACTGTACCTCCTCATGGGCTCCACGTTCGTGTCGCGACGCCGCCACCGCATCCAAGTTGAAGCACGCCGACACATCGACGACACCAACCTCAACGTCGCCGACTTCCCCGCCGACGTACCCCTGCCCGACGTCACCACCTCCATCGTGCGCCTCAACCGCACCCTCACCGGCTACCCCGCCGTCCACGCAGACGTGCGCGCACTCTGGACCGACTACCGCAAAACGATGCACCGCATGGCATCGCTCATCGACGACGCCACCTCCCACGTCAACATCGAAATCTACGCCGTAGCCTGGGACGACACCACCGACGTCGTCTTCCGCGCCATCGAACGAGCCGTCGTCCGCGGCGTCCACGTCCGCCTCCTCTTCGACCACATCGGCAGCCAAAAATACCCCGGGTTCCGGAAACTGAAACGCCGACTGACCGAAATCGGCGTCGACTGGCACATGATGCTGCCACTCGCCCCACTCCGCGGCCGCTGGCGCCGCCCCGACCTACGCAACCACCGCAAACTCCTCGTCGTCGACTCACGCGTAGCCATGCTCGGATCCTTCAACCTCATCGACCGCTCCTACCTCGTCCGCCAACACCGCCGCGCCGGCCGCCAATGGGTCGACGCGTTTGTCGAACTCGAAGGCCCCATCGTCGCGTCCGCCGACTCCATGTTCGCCACAGACTGGTACACAGAATCTGGTGAGGTGATTGAGCAGGCGCCGGTGAGGGAGTCGTCGACAAGCAATGGCGTGCTCCAACTCGTCCCCTCGGGACCCGGATACCTCACCGAGCCGAACCTGCGCATGTTCGTGTCCATGATCCACAACGCAAAAACGCACGTCACGCTCTGTTCGCCCTACTTCGTACCCGACGACTCGCTGCTGGAAGCCATCACCTCCGCCTGCTACCGCGGCGTACACGTCGACCTCCTCGTCAGCGCCAAATCCGACCAATTCATGGTCCAACACGCCCAATCCGCCTACTACGAACAACTCCTCAAAGCCGGCGTGCGTATCTGGGAATTCCCCGCGCCATTCGTGCTCCACACCAAGTTCGTACTTATCGACGACGGCCTCCCCGGCTCCTCCGCCGTCGTCGGATCCTCCAACATGGACATCCGCTCCTTCAGCCTCAACTACGAATCCTCCCTCTTCGTCGCCTCCGGGACGCTGCTGCACATGCTGTCCGAACTCGGCGCGTGTTATCTAGCCGTGTCGCGGGAGCTTACTTTGGAGCGGTGGGATCAGCGGCCCTGGTACAGGCGCTACATCGACAACGTGATGAAACTGACCTCCGCCCTGCAGTAGGGGTGTGTGGGCTGGGTGCGTGGGGTGGCTGGGTGGCTGGGCGGCCTGCCCCAGCCCGGCCCTTGCCGTCCGCCCGGCCCCTTTAACGCAAACGGCATATCCTGCACGGTACATTTCGCTAATTTTCCGCGGAATGCGCCGTGTTAGATGTGCCGTTTGGCTAAGTTTGGTGCCTCACCACGCGGGCAGAGCCTCAACCGACGCCGGGCCGATCTTCTCCGAACGACGCTTTGCCGCAACAATGCGGTGAAGCACCTTTTCCTCATCCGCCCATATTTCTTTAGGCGTGATGCGGATGATCCAGTAGCCGGCCTCCCGAAGCTGATTTTCACGATGAATGTGCTGTTGAGCGGCACGTGACGCATCCTCCTCAAACTTGATGGCACCGTCGACCTCAATGACCAGCTGGCCCCACAGCAAATCCACCCGGTATTTGCCGATGCGCATCTGCTCCTGCGCCACGACACCGACGCGCCGAAGCAGAAGGCGAACGAGCGTCTCATACGGAGACTCCGACAGCATCGACAATTGCCCAAACGCCTCTCGGGCCTGTTCAATGCCGCGGTTACCGCTAAGGCGGTGGATTGTTTCCTCCAGCTCAGTGTGGATGCCCCCCTTGAACGCGTCGAGTTTCCCGAAGAACAGGCTGTCCATCGCGACCACGCCTTCTTTCACGCCGTGCCACCGAGCAATGTCGACTGCCGTGCGCACCGGGGTCGTGAGTTTCACCTCGTCGTTCTGGCCTAACGCGGTGATGTCCATGCCTGGTACGACGATTCGTCGATAGGTAACGCCCGAAGGACGCTGCGAGTGTCGGGGAACGCGCCCCTTCGGGTTTGCCATCTCCACCTCAAACGTGCGGGGCAGAACCCACATTCCGTGCGCCGTCGCCGCAGCACGTCCCACCAGTATCGACGTGTGTGCCGCCGCCCCCGCTGCCCAGCACCGTAGGAACTGTTGTTCGTGGGGCTTCAGTTTTACCCATTCCGTGCGCGCGATAAACCTTGTCGACGACAGCTTCACACAAACTTGTTCAGCAGCCTTGCCGCGTCCAACTAGTTTCCCCACCAAATCTTGTCTAATCATGTTGCCCCCTCCCCGAGACGCGCTTGAGTGTAGCGCAGTAGGGTGCGGCGCGGGGTGTCTCAAAGCTAAACGGCGCATCCTGCACGGTACATTTCGCTAATTTTCGACGAAATGCGCCGTGTAGGATGCGCCGTTTGCGGGAGGTGGCGCGCCGGGGTGGCGGCACCAGCGCGGCACCAGGGTGGCGGCGCCAACGCGGCGCCAGCGCGGCGGCGCCAACGCGGCACCGGCGGCACCCGCCCCGCAAGCCCCTACGCGTCGCGGGACTCGAGCGCCACCAGGCCCGCGATCCAGAGCCCCACCGCCCACACGGCGAAGACCAGCAGCGATACGCCGAGGCCCCAGTGGCCGTTGGGCTGGTTGACCATGAAGGAGGTGAGGTTGCCGAAGGGCAGGAACTTGGCCACGTCGGCACCGAAGCGCGGGATGAAGCCGACGATGGTTTCTACCAGCAGCATCATGCTGATGCAGGCCACGATGGTGCCGGAGGTGTTGCGCACCAGCCAGCCGACGCCCTGGGTGAACATGGTGATCAGCGCCATGCCGAGGGGGACGGCCCAGAGGGCGCGTTGGGTGGCGGGGTTGGTGGTCCAGTTGGCGGGGACGGAGGCGGTGAGGTCGCCAAGAATGAAGGCGAGCACCAGCGCGACCAGCGCCACGACAGCGGCCAAAACGGCCCCGAGCAGCACCTTCGCTACGGCGAGTTGCCAGCGTTGGGCGACGACGCGGAAGTTGGTGGCGGGGATGCCGTAGCGGTATTCGGTGGTGACGGTCATGGCGGCCTGCACGATCACGATGATGGCGATGGTGGTGGCCACGGATGCGATGACGGTCAGGGGCGCGTAGGGCATGCCGCTGGTGCGGGAGGCGTAGCCGAATAGGAGGCCGTAGAGGGCGGAGATGACCAGGGTGATGCCGGTGGTCCAGAAGAAGGATGCGGTGGTGCGCAGTTTGGTCCACTCGGCTTGGATGAGGTTATGCATTGGGGGCCTCCGTGGATACGTACTGGGCTTGGTCTTGGGTGCTGTGCATGTAGGCGTCTTCGAGGGAGGCGCGGCGTTCGGTGAGTTCGGCGAGTTGGATGCCGGCTGCGAAGGCGAGGGCGCCGATGTCGTCGGAGGTGCGGTCGGCGATTTCGAGTGTCGCGCGCCCTTCACTATCGACGACGCGCCTAAACGGCACCCCACCCAACGCCGCTTCGAGCGCCTGCGTGTCTGCGGCGCGCACCACGGTGGTCACGCCGGAGTTGTTACGGATGAATTCGGCGACGGAGGTGTCGGCGACGAGGCGGCCGCGGCCGATGATGATGAGGTTGTCGGCGGTTTGGGCCATCTCGGCGAGGAGGTGGGAGGACACGAGCACGGTGCGGCCCTCCGCTGCCAGGGACTTCAGTAGGCCGCGGACCCAGCGGATGCCGGCGGGGTCGAGGCCGTTGACGGGTTCGTCGAGGATGAGGTATTCGGGGTCGCCGAGCAGGGCTGCGGCGATGCCGAGACGCTGGCCCATGCCGAGGGAGAATCCGCCGACGCGCTTGCCGGCGGCGTCGGTGAGGCCGACGAGGTCGAGGACTTCGTCGACACGCTTGCGCGCAATGCCGGCTGCCTGGGCTTGCCAGAGCAGGGTGGCGCGTGCGGACCGGTTGGGGTGGACCCCTTTGGCGTCGAGGAGGGCGCCGACTTTGCGGGTGGGGTTGGGGATGTTGCGGTAGGGGGTGCCGTCGATAAGCGAATGGCCCGAGGTGGGCTTATCCAGCCCCAGGATCATGCGCATGGTGGTGGATTTGCCGGCGCCGTTGGGGCCGAGGAAGCCGGTGACCACACCTGGTTTGACCGTGAAGGTGAGGTCATCGACGGCTTGGACGGAGCCGTAGCGCTTTGTCAGTCCTTGGACTTCAATCATGCGGTTTAGTATGCACCATCGCGCGCGCAAGCACTGTGTCTAGGGAGGCGGCGAAGGCGGGGTGCAGCGGAAAATTGCGCAGAGTGTCCAGGGGGACCCAGCGCAGTTCTTCGGATTCTTCGTTGGGGGTGGTGGGCAGGGGTTCGTCGCAAAGCGCGAGCACTGTTGTGTAGGACCAGTTGGGGAACTCCGCAGTGCGCAGCGTATCGACGACCGCCACCTCCCCGGGGTCAATCGCACACTCCTCCACCGACTCGCGGATGGCGGCCTCGGCGGGGGTTTCGTGCGAATCGATCGCGCCGCCGGGGATACCCCACGTGTCGCCCTGGGCGGTCCAGGCGGCGCGGTGTTGCAGCAGCACACGCGCGTTTTCGCCGGTCCCCGCGATAAGGAAGAGGCCAGCGGCCCCGTGAAGACCCCAGAATTTTGTGCCGTTGGGTGCGGTGACCCAGCCGTTTCCGTCGCCAAGCATGCCCCCACTGTAGGTGGATCTGGTTATTATTGCGGAATGGTAATGCGGGCGACGGCCTCGGCTGCGGGGCTGGAGGAGACGAGCGCGGACGCATGGCTCGATGAGCTGGAGCCGCGCCGTGAACGTGCCCGCTTCTTGCAGGGGCGGCTTGTGCGGCCGATGGCGATGGGGCGCCGGGGGAAGGCGTTTCTGCAGACCACGCCCGGCAAGTTGATCGTGGTGATGGTGGTGCTGACCACCTCGATGCTGGCGGCCGGGCTGTCCATGAGCCAGTCCATGTCGCTGCGCAACCAGTCGCTGGACACGGTGCTGAATGCCACGGAGCCGATGAGTGCGGCGGCGCACGTGCTGTCCACGTCGCTGCTGCGGGCGGATACGATCGCCGCGGGGTCCTACGTGCAGGCGGGGCCTATGTCGGAGGACGACATGCGCACCTACACGGCGGCGCTGGACCAGGCGGTCAGTTCCGCCTCCGAGATTTACAAGGGCGCGGTGGAGGCCGATTCTGCCTCGAGCCGGGAGATCGAGGACCTGGTGATTAACATCCAGCGCGACCTGCCAGTCTACAGCGGCCTGAACGCGCGGGCGCAGGTGAACCAGCGCATGGGCAACCCGGTGGGCGTGGCGTACATGTCGCAGGCCAGCGCGATTATGCGTACGCGGATGCTGTCGGCGGCGCAGGAGATCAATACGCTCACCCGCCAGGACGTTGCCGACGAGATGCGCCGACTGTCCCAACCGCAGTGGGTGACCCTGTCCGGCTTCCTGGCGGCGCTGGGGTTCCTGTTGCTGGCGCAGTGGTGGCTGTGGCTGACGTTCCGCCGCCGTTTCAACCGTGGCTTCCTTGCCGCCACGCTGGCGCTGCTCATCGCGATCAGTTGGGCCGGGGTGTCTAACTTCCAGTCCTGGCGCTCCGGTTCCGTGGCGTACGCGCGGGCGGCGCAGCCGTGGGAGGAACTCACCGCCGCCCGCATTGATGCGCTGGAGACCCGCACCGACGAAACCTTCGCGTTGCTGCGCCGCGAAACCGCCGCCCAGTCCGCCCGCGACTTCACCGAGACCTACTCGTCGGTCGCCGGCGCGGTGCATACGGCGGAGGATTACGGCATGAGCGAGCAGCTTATCGACGACTCCCGCTCCCACCTCAACGCTTGGTCCAACGAACACGCCGAACTGGTCGGGGCGCTGAACTCCGGCAGTTACGACCAGGCCGCGGCACTGCTGAGCACGCGTAGCGACGCCGACGGCGAGGCCTCCTTCCGTGGCCTCGACGGGTCCCTGGCGGAACTGATTGCGTCCTCAAGGGAGAACACGCGGCTCTACATTGCGGAGTCGTTGGACGCGACCCGGCGAGTCTCCGCCGCCGTGGCGCTGCTGTCTGTGCTGGCAGTGGTGTGTATCTGGTGGGGCATCCGCCGCAGGTTGGGTGAGTACCTATGATGCGCGCTCGGTTCGGCTCGCGTGTGGTTGCGGCATGTGCGGTGGCGGCGCTTGCGGTGCCGTCGTTGGTGGCGTGCGCCGGCGGTGAGGGGCATGAGGGGAAGGTATCGGCGACGATCGAAACGCCGTCGCCGACCCGCGAGATGGTGCCGCTGCCGCCGGGCGCCCAGTTGGATCCGGCGGCCGGTCCCCCGGCGGACCCGTTCACGCCGGACGAGTTCGAGTGGGAGGGGTCGTTGGACCCGCGCGGGGGTGCTGGAAGTGAAGCGGACGGCGCTGAGGAGGAGGCCCCGAAGCCGAACGTGGAGCGCATCCGCCAGCGCGGCCGCATCATCGTCGGCATCGACCAGTCTTTGTACCTACTGTCCTACCGCGACACGGACTCCGGCAAGTTGCGCGGGCTCGAGGTGGACCTGGCCCGGGCGATCGCCCACGACATCTTCGAGGATGACCAGGACCTGCGCGTCGATTTCCGCTTCGTCGATTCGGCGGCCCGCACGGAGGCGCTTAACTCGGGTGAGGTGGACATCATTATCCGGACGATGTCGATTACGCCCGAGCGGGCTGAGGTGATTGAGTTTTCTACGCCGTACCTGACGTCGTCGGTAAGAGTGCTCGTGCCCAAAGACCGCGACGTGAATAGCTTGGAGGACCTCGCCGGGCGCACCGCCTGCATCGTCGACGGGACAAACCTGCTGCGTATCGCCAAAACCTACGTGCCGGATTCGAACATTTTGCGCACCCGCTCCTGGTCGGATTGCCTGATGGCGGTGCAGCAGTTTAGGGCGGAGGCGATCGTGGCGGATGATGCGATCCTCGCCGGCCTGGCCGCGCAGGACCCCCACACGACCATTCTGGACGGCGCGTTTGCCACCCAGTACTACGGCGTCGGCGTGGCCAAGGGCCAGGACGATCTGGTGCGCCAGGTCAACGCCACCCTGGAACGGATGCGCAATGACGGCTCCTGGTACACCCTCTACAACACCTGGCTCGGCGGGTCTATAGCTGAATCCTCACCGCCGCCGCTGCGGTACCGGAAGGAGGACAACGATGGCTAAGCCACACGACCACGACGACGTCCAGCCCACCGAAGCGGTCGCCTTCGACCCCTTCGCGGATGATGAACCAGGCACCGAAGCCGTCGCCTTCGACCCGTTCGCCGACGATGATGATCTTGACGACGACTCCGACGCCGCATACGCCGGCCTCGGCGAAATGGCCGGGCTGCTCAAAGACCTGGACAAGTTGCGTAAGGGGTCGGGGCGCGAGGATACGTCGCAACGCTCGCGCCAAGCTGCGCTGGACACCTTCCGCGAACGCCGCGGCACCCGGCGCGCCAGCCGCATCATCGCCGACGGCATGGTGGAGCTGCCGTGGGTGGAGCCAACCGAGCCGCGCGAAGCGCTGATCGACCCGGAGCCAGCCGTGGTGAAGAAGGGCATTGCGCCGCCGGTGCTGCACCCCGGCGACATCGTGGCTGGCCAGTACGAGATCACCGGCGTGATCGCACACGGCGGCATGGGCTGGATCTACCTCGCGCAGGACCACTACGTGGCCGGGCGCGTGGTGGTGCTCAAGGGCCTGCACTCCACCGACAACCCCGACGAGGCCGCCGCCGCCGAGGCGGAGCGCGAGTTCCTGGCGGACATCACCCACCCCGGGATTGTGAAAATCTTCAACTTTATCGACGACCCCCGCGTCCCCGGCGGCTTCACCGTCATGGAGTACGTGGGTGGGCCGTCGCTCCGGGCGAGAAGGAATTCGTCGCCAAGCGGAGTGCTCGAACCCGACATCGCCATCGCATACATCCTGGAAGTACTGCCCGCGCTGGATTATCTGCATTCGCGCGGGGTGGTGTACAACGACCTGAAGCCCGACAACATCATTGTCACCGAAGACCAGGTGAAACTCATCGACATGGGCGCGGTGTCCGGCATCGGCGCGTATGGGTTTATTTACGGCACGAAGGGGTTCCAGGCGCCCGAAGTGGCCACGGAGGGCCCGTCGATCGCGTCCGATATTTACACGGTCGGGCGCACACTCGCCTCGCTCGTGGTGGACCTGCCGCAAACCGACGGCATCTACGACCCCGGCCTACCCACACCCACCGACGAGCCACTCTTCCGCCAGTACACCTCCCTGTACCGGCTGCTCGCGCGGTGCTGCAACGAAGACCCCGCCCGGCGGTTTGATAGCGTCTCCGAACTGGAAAGCCAACTCCTCGGCGTGCTGCGCGAGGTGGTGGCG
The DNA here is from genome assembly GCF_001815635.1 of Corynebacterium sp. HMSC075D04. Taxonomy (NCBI): domain Bacteria; kingdom Bacillati; phylum Actinomycetota; class Actinomycetes; order Mycobacteriales; family Corynebacteriaceae; genus Corynebacterium; species Corynebacterium sp. HMSC075D04. The sequence goes on along the minus strand of NZ_KV821348.1, from coordinate 11,286 downwards.
GTTCACGACGGCCGCACCTACCCCGCCCAACACTCCCTCTTCTCCCCACAACGCCGCACCTTTGGCACCAAACACCTGGTGTTCCGCACCGACCAACTCATCGACGGCATCTCCCGCACCGTCGACATCACCCCGCAAGAAGTCGTCGCCGCCCTGCCCTCGCCGCTGATCAACCGTGACGACGTCGGCGCCGCCATGCTCCAAGGCTCCTCCTACGCCGAACCGCGCGAAACCCTGGAAACCCTGCGCCAAGCCATGACCACCCCGCAATACGAACACTCCGTGGAAATCCCGTTCGGCGTGGTGCGCACCATGATCGACCTCGGCCTCACCTCCCAAGCCCGCTCCTGGCTGCTCACCCTCCAGGACCGCTTCGGCGACACCTGGCGCTTCTCGTGGTACTCCGGCGTCGTGGAAATGCTGCTCGGCGACTTCCCCACCGCCACCCGCTCCTTCTCCGAAGTGCTCAACCAACTCCCCGGCGAGGCCGCCCCCAAACTCGCACTCGCCGCCGTCTCCGAGTTGTTGCTGCAAGAGCGAGGCCTCCAAGAGCAATCGCTTATCGACGACTCCCTCGCCCGCACCGCCACCAACCTCGAACACCCCCTCTCTAACGTCCCCACCACCGTGCTTCGCGCCATGGTGGAAAACGGCCAAATGGACCCCACCTGGACCGTCACCGCCCTCGAACCCGGCGCGCTACGCTTCCACGCGATCCGGCTGTACTCCCTGGTGTGGCTCACTAACCCCACCACCGTCTCCTCCGCCTTCGGACTCGCCCGCATGCTCATGCGCGAAGGGGAAACCGATTTGGCGTTGCGGGCCCTAGACAAGGTGCCCAACGCCTCGCGCCACTCCCGCATGGCCCAACTCACCGCCATCCTCTACCTGGTCCTACCCGTCGCAGGCACCGGCGCCGACCCCACCGAAGCGCAAATCCGGGAGGCCGCCGCCCGTCTCGACCAGATCCCCACCACCGAGCCGCGCTTCCTGCAGATCAAGACCGCCGTCCTCGACGCCGCCCTGCACTACCTGGTCACCGAAGGCTCCGCCAACACCCCCACCCTTTTCGAATACTCCTTCACCGAACGCGAAATCCGCCACGGCCTCGCCCAAACCCTGCGTGCCCAGGCCCGCGTCGCCCCCTACGCCCAGCACCGCTACGCGCTTGTGGACATGGCGAACAAGGTCCGCCCCGCCACCTGGTTCTGAGGGTGGTGGCTGGTGGGGCCGGTGGGGCCGGTCAAAAGCTAAACGGCGCATCCTACACGGCATATTTCGCTGATTTTCGACGAAATGCACCGTGTAGGATGCGCCGTTTGGGTCCACGGGCCGGGGGCCGGGGGCGCGAGGCCGAGGGCCGAGCGCCCCGGCGCGTGGCTAGCGGTTCATGTACGCGGCCGCGGCACCGCCGAGGCCCAGCACCGCCAGGACCGCGATGATGATGCCGACGATCGCACCCGGCGAGGAGCTAGAGCCGCTTCCGGAGCCGCTAGAGCTGCCAGAGCTGCCGGAGGCCTGCGGCTCGACGGTGGAGGTCGGTTTGGTCGCGGTGGGGCCAGGGGTGGTGTAGACCGTCTTGGAAGGCTTGGTTGGCCGCGGCGTGGTCGGCTTCGGGCCCAGGGAGGTGATCGCCGGGTCGCGCTGGCCGGGCAGGACCGGCAGGTTGGTGGCGGTTGGGATCGGCGGGGCCTGGGTCAGGGTCGGCTTGGACGGGTCGGGCTTGGCCAGGATGTCGCGGACCTGGTCGGCCTTCTCTGGGTTGGTTTTCTCCAGGTCGGCGATGAGGTCTTGCATGTCCTTGGCGGAGTAGTTGAGGACGGAGAAGTTGACGGTTTGGTCCTCGACAAGCAGGCCTTCCTCGTTGAAGACGCGGAACTGGATCGGCATTTCGGCTTCGTCGTAGCCGATGGTGTTGGTGATCGGTACTTCGATGGGCAGGGCTGCGTTTTCGGTCAGGGCGCCTTCGACTGGGTATTCCCTGCGGAAGTCGCCGCCGGGGTAGTTCACCTGGAGGGTGAATTTGTGCAGGTCGATGCCGAGGTTGGAGAGTTCGACGTTGACGCGGGAGTCGTAACGATTAGCCACGATGTAGGACGGGTTGTCCTTCAGGCTGAGCATGCGCAGGCCTGCCTTGCCGTTGTTGCGTTCGGCGGACAGGGCGACGAGTTGGCTCACGGAGGGGTGGGTGTGGCCGGATTCGTCGGGGTCTTCGTCGGCGACGCCGGAGGTGCCGGTGGCCTTGCGGATTTCGCCGTTGACCAGGTCGAGGTTGTCCCAGTCGGGGGCGATGCTGTAGTTGCCCTTGAAGCATTCGACGGAGCCGTCGGTGCACTTGGCCGGCAGCGGCTTTGTGCTGTCGGGCGTGGCGGTTTCTTTGGAGTAGTTGAACACGCTGAACTGGTAGAGGTAGTTCATGACCGATTCGTAGTGCGGGACGTACTCACTGTCGGGGCGTTTTACTTTCGACGAGCCCGAGTGGGTCAGGCCGAGGTTGTGGCCGAACTCGTGCAGGATGGTGTTGCGGAGTTGTTCCTGCGAGGTCATGCGTTCGTTTTTGGCGATGTAGAAGGCGCCGTCGGCAAGTAGGGCGTTGCCGGAGGACGGGTTGTCTGCGGCTTGGCTGTCGCCGATGACACCGACGCGGAAGATGTTTTTGCGCTCGCCAAGCAGGCGGTCGCGGTCTTTGATCATCCTGACTGCCGGGTTTTCGCCGGCGAAGTAGTACTCCGCGTAGTCCTCGGTTGGCCCGCCGTGGGGTTCGAGGCCGGGGATGTTGTTGTAGTAGACGCCGGCGTCGATGTGCAGGTTGTAGCCCTCTTTGTCGAAGAGGTCGACGAGGTCGTTCAGCGTTTGGCGCGAGGGGCGGTACACGTTGGTGTTCGCATTGGCGCATTCCTGGAACTTGTCAAAGTCTTCTTCGGTGGGCGCGTACTTGCGCTTGTCGGAGCAGCCCAGGGATTCCCATTCGGATTTCATCCAGTTGAGTTGGAGGAACAGGTCTGGGCGCGTGGGGTCGGCGCCCCAGCGGTGGAGCGGGAATTCTTTGCCGTCGGCGGAGGTGAAGCCGTTGCGTTCCCATTCGTCGGGGAAGCCGTCGCCGTCGGTGTCTTTTAGCGCTTCGCTGGCGGTGCCTTGGAAGGTGACGGTGGCTTCGAGGGTTTCGCCTGGTGCGACGGTGTTTTCCCATTTGCCGGTTTGGAAGCGGCTGGCGTTGTTGGCGCCGGCGAGCGCGTTGTTGAGGGTGTCGCCGGTTGCGGTGGTAGTGGGGTCGTCGAAAAGCGTATGCACGTTGTAGCGTCCGCCGACGGAGACCTCGTACCCGTTGTTTTTGGGGGTGGCGGTGAGTTCGTAGTCGTAAGACATCATGCCGGCGGTGAGGTCGATGGCCAGGGGGCTCGGTGCGTCGGTGACGTTGCGTGCGACGACGTTGACGGTGACTTCTTTGGCGGTGACGGTGAAGGTGCGGGTGAGCTCGACGCCGTTTTTGGTGTGCGTGAGCGTGATGGTGTCTACGCCGTTTTTGCTGGAGGTTTTGACGTCGGTGTCGTTGCCGACGTATTGGACGCGGGTGCCGTCGTTAAACGCGTCGATGTAGAGGGCTGTGGGCAGGCTGCCGTAGGTGGGGTTGTTGTAGGTCAGCCAGCTGACGCGGCCTTTGTTGGCTTCGACGGTTTGGAAGCCTTCGAATGCGCCGGTTTTCGCGTCGACGGAGAAGGGACGCGTCTGCTCAATGACGGCGCCTGCCTGTATTGGCACTACGAGCCCTGCGCCGAGGCTCGCGGCAACCGCGGCGGCGGCGACTTTCTTGTGTACTCGCATGTTCTCCTACTTCCACCAGACTAGGAATTGTTGGTAAAACTCTCGGTTTTCGTACAGGGCGTAGTTGGCTGCCCCGATGAGGCCGAGGATGGCAAGCAGCCCGGCGATCCAGCCTATCGCGTGGGTGTCTACGGAGCTACTGCTTGTCGACGACTCCACCGCCCGTGTCGCCTCCACCGTCACCGTGAACTTGCCACGGGACCCGTCGAGGTATTCGACGAACACCGGCACGGCCTTCGCATGGCCCTCCGCACCTGTGGGGATGCTGGCGGTGAGTTCGCCGGTGGCGTGGTCGATGCCGAAGGTCCAGCCGTCGGATTCGGTTTGGCCGAGCGAGAACGGGTGGTCGATGGCGGTCTCCGGGCGCGTCAGGGCGAAGCGGGAGGTCTCGCCAGCGGTTCCCTTGACCAGCATGTTCTCCAGCTTCGCGTCTTTGGCCAGGGTGGTCGCGCCGTTGGCGGTGAGCACCTGGACGGGTGCGGAGGTGAACAGTTCCGAGCCGTCGCTGAAGCTAATACGCACGGGCACCTCGCGGATGCCGGGCAGGGTATCTGGGGTGGCCTTGACGGTGAGCACGCCGTTTTCCGGGTCGATGGCGGTGTGCAGCCCCTCCACCGGGGTGACCAGGGAGAAGGATCCCTTGTGCTTGGTTGGGGTCAGTACACGTTCCGCGCCTGCGTGGACGTTGCCGCCGAGGTATTCGATGCCGGTGAGGGCGGCCTCGCCACGCACGGCGGTCGCCGGGACCTCGACGATGCGTTGGGAGCCGTCCGTAAACGTGACCACGATCGGGATCAGGGTGGCCAGCGCGTTGCTCCTCGCCGCCTTGCCGCCGTCGATGGCGGCGGTGATGGCGCCGGTGGTTTCGTCGACATGGACGCGCCAGCCGGGCTCGCTAAACGACGCCGCCAGCCCGTACCGCGCCCCCTCCGGTGCAGCGGTGGGCAGTTTGGTGGTCGGGTCGCCGCCCTCGGTGAGTTTCAGCGGCGCCCACGACACGGCCTTGCCTTTGGCTTCGGAGCGGGTGGTCACCGGTACGACGACTTCCTGGGTGGAGCCGTCCGGCAGTGTCAGTTTGATCGGTACGTCGAAGGGTGCGTCGGCCGGTGCGTCGGTTGGCACCTTGATCGTGATCTCACCGGTGTTCTCGTCAAGCTCTACCGGCAGGGTGGTCAGGCCGTCTGCCTCGAACTTCGTGCCTTCCGGCACGGAGCCGGTGGGGGTGATCCTGATGTTGCCTTCGGCGTCGAATACCGGCTTGTACTCCAGGCTGCGGACGCCGTCGGCGAGGGTGGAGCCGGTGAGGGCGTCGATACGCACGGTGGCAGCCTCGCCGCCTTCGCGGTTGGCGCTGGGCTCGTCTTCGCTCGGCGGCACGTCGTCGATGGTGCCGTCCGAGTACAGCGCGCGGACCTGCACCTCGATCGGCTTGGCGTTGTCCTTCGGCGCGGTCGCGCGAATCAGGCCGGAATCCAGGTCGACGGCAACATCCCAGCCCTCGAGTTGGGTGTGCGGGGTGGCCAGCACGTACTCCGCATCCTCAGGCATCTTGCCAATCTGGCGGATCAGCACCGTCTTGCCTGGCTGCGCGCCCTTGTTCTGCTCGTAGGCGGGCTGGTAGGTGACGTTGTGCGGGGCGGGGTCCACGATGAACTTCGCATAACGCTCCGCGATGGTGTCATCCGGGAATGTGATCCGCACGCGGACGTCGAAGTTTTCGGTGCGTGGCTTTGTCACCGTGATCACGCCGGTGGCCTTGTCCATTTCAAGGCCCGTGGAATCACCCAGAATCTCGAACTTCGTGCCGGCAGGCAGCGGCTGGTTGCGGTAGCTGCGGCCGCCCTCGGTCAGCTTCGCGGTCGGTGCGCTGTTGTTGCCGGTCTCGCCGTAGCGCAGGTAGCCCGGGCGGTACTCGGGCCAGTAGCGGGAGGCGTCGGTGTTGGGGGGTTGGACGTCGATGGTGACGGTGCTGCGCGTGCCGTCGTCGGTAATCACGCCAAACTTGTACTCCCCTGGTTTCAGGTCGCGCGGCGGGACCGCCTTGATCACGCCGTCGACGCCAACGGTGACCCACTCGGGCGCATCGTCGGCGGCGCGGATGCCCATGCTTGTCGACGGCACCCTCGACGGCGCAGCCTCTACATCCTCACCAGCGCGCACCGTGATCGGATGCCACGCGAAGCCGTCAGCCACGGACACCGAGATCTCAAGGTGCTCCTCCAACAACCTGTCGTCTTCGGTGATGACCTCCACGACCACGTCGTAGTCGCCCGGCTCCTTCGGGGTACCGGTGATGACGCTGTTTTCCTCGTCGTAAATCACACCGTCCGGCAGGCCCTCGACCTCCACGGAGGAGGCGTTGTCCGTATCAACGGGGATCTCCAACTTCTCACCGGGCCGGACGGTGCCGTCTGGCGGGGTGGTCAGCTTCTCCCGGACCGGATCGGGAAGCTCCGAGGTGTCCTTGACGGTGATGGTGAACATGGAGGTGACGACGTTGCCTGCGGTATCGACGAGCGGGCTGCCGTCTTCGCCCAGCACGCGCGCGGTGACGTTGTAGGTGCCCGGAGTAGTCGGGGCACCCTTGAGGTAGACATGCTGGAAACGGCCCTTGGCGCGGGAGGTGTCGGCGGTGATGCCTTCGGGGAGGGTGGAGGCGTCGATAGTCAATGTGGCGCCATCGGGAACCCGCAGTGCGCGAACGGGGACCGGCTTGATGCGCTTGTGCGCCCAGAAGGTGCGGTCCTCGACCCGCATGAAGTACGGGTCCGCAGAAAGCACGATGTCGAACGGCACGATCTTGTGGTCGCCGTCCTTGTACACCGCCATGATGTTGATGGTCTCTTCATCCGGCAGCTCTTCGGCCTTGGACGGATCCGGGGTGATGGTCACGGTGCCCGAATCGCCGTCGATCTCAGCACCCCAGGCCGGGTTTACTGCCTCGGGTTTTGCAAAGCGGTAGTGCACCGGCTTGTTGATGTACGACTCGAGGAAACCGAGCACCACCTCCGTGGAGGTGGTTTGGCCAAGGCGCACCTTAGCCGCCGGGTAGGAGACGCCGGACCAGCCCTCGTCGACCTCGGGGGGATCCACCGGGTCTGCAACCGGATCCGGTGCGGGTTCCGTGGTCTCCGTGGCTTCCATGGTTTCTTCGGCCGCCTGCACCGGCTGCACCGCGCCTGCGATGAGCGACAGGCCGATGGCACATGCTGCGATTGAGGTTCCACGTCGGCGCACACTGGAAACGTTGCGGTGCTGCTCGGCCATCTGCCCATCCCCTTTGACGGTATGTTCAGCCCGCAATGCGGGCGTTGTTACTACACGTCAATATATCGGCTTAGGGTAAGTTGTTACAACATTTTGCTTTTATACCCGCGCGGCGACGGCGGCGGCCTTCTGCGCGATGGCCAACTCCTCGTTGGTAGGCACGACGAGAACCTTCACGGTGGAGTCGTCGGTGGAGATGATACGTGGGCCGTCGTTAGGCAAATCGTTCTTCGCCGGATCGATCTCGATGCCGTAGTGCTTCAGGTTGTCCAGCGAATCCATGCGAACAAACTTATCGTTCTCGCCAACACCGGCGGTGAACGTAATCGCGTCCACGCGGCCAAGCGCGATCATGTAGGAACCGATGAAGCGGCGCAGCTGGTTAAGGTACACGTTGTAGGCCAACCAGGCGTTCTCGTCCTCGTTTTCGATCATGGCGCGCAGTTCGCGGAAGTCGTTCACACCCGACAGGCCCTTGACGCCGGATTGGCGGTTGAGGAGGTTGTCGATCTCGTCGATAGTCATGCCACTTTGACGCACCAGGTGGAAGATGATGCCCGGGTCGATATCGCCGGAGCGGGTACCCATGACCAGGCCGGCCAGCGGCGTCATGCCCATGGAGGTGTCGATCGGGTGGCCGTTGGCAACCGCGGAAGCGGAAGCGCCGTTGCCCAGGTGGAGCACGATCTGACGGGTGTGCGCCGGGTCGCGGCCGATGAGTTCCGGCACCTGGGAGGACACGAACTCGTGTGAGGTGCCGTGGAAGCCGTAGCGCCGGATCAGGTTGCGCTCGGAGACCTCAGCGTTGATGGCATACAGCGCTGCGGCCGGGGGCAGGTCGCGGAAGAAACCGGTGTCGAACACCGCGACGTGCGGGATGTCCGGCAGCAACTCGCGGGCGACCTCGATGCCATCGATGTTGGCCGGGTTGTGCAGCGGCGCCAGCGGGATGAGGTCCCGGATCATGTCCACGACCGGGTCCAGGATCAGCTCTGGCTCGGAGAACACCATGCCGCCGTGGACAACACGGTGGCCTGCGGCGACGATGTCGAGTTGGGTCGGGCCGACGCCTTTGGCGTCGAGAAGTTTGAACGTCTCCTGCAAACCGGACGCGTGAGAGGGCACGGCCTTTTGTACGACGTGCTTCTGGCCGTCGTACTTGATGGTGATGCGGCCCTGGGGCTCACCGATCTGCTCGACAAGACCCGAGACGAACGGGTCTGCCGATGCGTCGGAGGTCGGGTCGACGATCTGGAACTTGATCGAGGACGAGCCGGAGTTGATAACCAGTACGTAAGACATTTACTTCGCCCCTGCCTGAATCGCGGTAATAGCTACGGTGTTCACGATATCTGGCACGGTGGCGCCGCGGGACAAATCGTTGACCGGTTTATTCAGACCCTGCAGCACCGGGCCGACGGCGAGGGCGCCTGCGGTGCGCTGGGCGATCTTGTAGCCCGCGTTGCCGGCCTCCAGGTCGGGGAAGATGAACACGTTGGCCTGGCCCGCTACCGGGGAGTCGGGGGCCTTCTTCGCGCCCACGCCCGGGTCGCAGGCGGCGTCGAACTGCAGCGGGCCGTCGATGGCAACGTCCGGGGCGAGTTCCTTCGCCTTCGCAGTCGCCTCGACCGCGCGCTCCACGTCCGGGCCCGCGCCGGAGGAGCCGGTGGAGTAGGACAGGATGGCCACCTTCGGGTCGATGCCGAACTGGGCGGCGGTCTTGGCGGACACGGCGGCGATCTCGCCGATCTGCTCGGCGGTCGGGTTCGGGTTCACGGCGCAGTCGCCGAACGCCCAGAGGCGGTCCTGCATGACCATGAGGAAGATCGAGGACACCACGGACGCACCCGGGGCGGTTTTGATGATCTGGAACGACGGCTTAATCGTGTGCGCGGTGGTGTGCGCAGCGCCGGAGACCATGCCGTCTGCCAGGCCCTTGTGCACCATCATGGTGCCAAAGTAGGAGACGTCCTTCATGGTCTCGCGGGCCTCCTCGAGCGTCACGCCCTTCTTCTTGCGCAGCTCCGCAAAGTCGGCGGCGAACTCCTCAAGCAGGTCGGATTCGAGGTGGTTGAGCAGGTTCGCGCCGCTCAGGTCCAGGCCGAGGTCGGCGGCGCGGCGGTTCATGTCCGCGACATCGCCAAGAATCGTGATCTGTGCAATCCCCTGGCGCAGCAGCTGATCCGCCGCCTGCAGAATGCGGTCGTCCTCGCCCTCCGGCAGCACCACGTGCGAGCCGGCAGCCTTGGCCTGCTCCAGCAGCTGACGCTCGAACACGATCGGGCTCATGACCGGCTTTGCCTCGACTGCGGCGGGCTGGAAGGTCTCCACCTCGCCACCGCTAATCGACGACACCACAACCGCGCCAAACTCCTCCACGCGGCGCTTGGCGAGGGGTGCGGTGGTGTCATCGCTAGTAATGAGCACCACGGGCACCCCGAGAGCTGCGGCGAGCTCGCCGTCAAAGTTGTAGTCACCAGTGCCCTGGATCAGTTTCGCGTCGCCAAACAGTGCGCCGGAGTTGAAGATCTCCGCCACGCTGTCGCCTTCGGCGCGCACCAGTTCGAGGCCGAGACGGCCGGCGAGCTGTTGCAGATCCACACCCTCGAAGGTGCGGTTTGCAAGGGTTACAAGCAGGGTCTGGGACATTGTCTCACCTTTCGTTGTGGGGCAAACAGTGCATAGTTTACCGGCACCGCCGACACGGCGAGACACCATATGGTGTGACCTACATCTTCTTCATGGCGCGCGCCGCGTCATCGGTACGCACACGCGCCTCAGCTGCCGAATCCGCGGTGGAAAGAATCAACACATCCGGGCCGAACATGCGCACCGTGGTCTCCTCCACCTCCATCGCGGCGGCGATAGCCTCCAGCGAGAGTGTCACGCCCGGCAGGAAGCGCACGGCACCGGGGCTGACCAGCGTCGAATCGATGGGCAACTCCTGCGTCGCACGCGCCTGCAGATCAAACTGATTGACGCGCTGCGTGGCAAGCGTGACCAACCCATCACGGCTCGGGCGTGGGGTGACTTGGGAGAAGTAGACATCGTCGCCAGAGACAAACAGCTCAATGGAGTACACGCCGCAACTTGCAAGCCCACCCATGATGCGCGCGGCAATCGAGCGCGCGTTGTCCATCGCGGCCTCCGGCATCGGCGCAGGCTGCCACGCCTCCACCAGTTTGCCCTCGCGGTGGCGGGTGCCAATCGGCTCGCAGAACCACGTAGCCAACTCGCCCGTGTTCGGGTCGATGGAGCGCGCCGCGAGGATCGTGGCCTCGAAATCAAAGTCGATGTAGCGCTCCACCACCACACCGTCACCCTCCCCTTCTGAGGCGATACTCCAGGCCTCCGCAAGGTCGGCGTTGCTGTGCACCGTGGAAAATCCCTGCCCGTCGCGGGATTTCGGCGACTTCACCACACACGGAAACCCGAGGCGCTCCACCGCGTCCTGCATTTCCTGCGGCGTGGCCACAAACTCACAATCCAGCGTGGGCAAGCCCAGTTCCTCGCTCGCCTGGGTGCGCACCGCCATGCGGTCCGCAGTACGACGGCATGCGCTTGTCGACGGCGCCACCGCCGCCCCGGCAGCCTCCGCCGCCACCTCAACCTCTTCGAGCGTGTCCGGCGAATCCCCCGTGGTCACAATGATGTCCGGGTGGAACTGATCAGCCAGCGACACAGCACCAATCTGAGTCTCAAACCCGAGGCGCTGGTAAGCCTGCTCAAGCTCGCGGGCCATCGGCGACGTGCCAAGGATCAGCGCGCGACGCTGTGCAGAAGATGGAACAGTCATAACGCCAGATTGTCCCACACTTATATGTCGCGCAGGTAGCCGAGAGCACGTGCAAAAAGAGGCTCAATAAATCCGCTCGACACTTCACGACTGAGTCCCCACTGAGCCCCCAAGACATTATCCACCCCCAACATGGGGTACGAAAACCGCCTTAGTCGATCGTTCGCACTGGTCAAACGACCCTTGCGTCCGTAATAGAAAATACATATAGCGTCAGGCTATCCTCTAGACAGAGGCGACGCCCTCGCCAGAAGTTTCTGGGGACAGCGAACCGCCCAGATCCCGTCGAGCTGCTGGCCGGCGGGATCATTCATTTTCAACTTTCTTATCTAGATCAATAACGAACGAATGGTCTTCAAGATAAAGCGGGTTAAGCGACAAAATGTGTGTCTGCTATCGGC
>NZ_KV821347.1:0-784 GCF_001815635.1 Corynebacterium sp. HMSC075D04 | reverse complement strand
GTCCCGGGCAAGGAGACGAAGTCTTCGCCGACCTTCACCGACAAGGATGGCAAGGAGGCAACTGCTCCTGAGGGCTCGAAGTTCAAGATCACTGATGGTTTCACGGCTCCCGAGGGCTACGTGGTCACTATCGACGAGAACACCGGTGAGATCACCGTGACGTTCCCGGATAAGTCGAAGCTCAACGCGGACACCGTTGAGGAGTTCGATGTTCCGGTCATCGTGACCTACCCGGACAAGTCCACCGACAGCACGACGGCCAACTTCAAGTTGGATACCGACGGTGATGGCACGCCTGATACCGAGGATCCGGACGATGACGGTGATGGCATCCCGGATGAGAAGGAGAAGGAAGACAAGACGAACCCGAAGGTTCCGAACCAGAACCTGGACTACGAGCCGGAGTACAAGGATGGTTCGGGTAAGCCTGGTGAGGACGTCAAGGTGGACAAGCCAACCTTCAAGGACAAGGATGGCAACCCGACCACGCCGCCGGAGGGCACGAAGTTCACCCCGGGTGAGAATGTTCCGGATGGCGTGACCATCGATGAGAACACCGGTGAGATCACGGTGACCATCCCGGAGGATGCGAAGCCGGGTGACAAGATCACGGTTCCGGTTGTTGTGACCTACCCGGATGGTTCTAAGGACAACGTTGACGTCACTGTCACGGTGACCGACAAGGACGTTCCGGCTCCTGTCGATAAGGACGCTGACCTTTACGAGCCGTCCTACGAGGACAAGCTTGTTGTCCCGGGCAAGGAGACGAAGTCTTCGCCGACCT
>NZ_KV821346.1:0-240 GCF_001815635.1 Corynebacterium sp. HMSC075D04 | reverse complement strand
TCGGCCACCCACAGTTTATTCGGGCCCTTAAGCTTTGAATTCACGCTCGACTAAGTCCGGGCGCAGATCAGGCACGTTAGCTTTTCGGGTTGTGATAGGTGATCCGCCTTTGCCTTTGCCAGAAACACCGGCCAAGCGCATCAGCCGGGCGGTTTGTTCACGCCCGATATCAATTCCGTCGCGGCGGAGAGCATGCCACATTTTCCGCACGCCGTAGACGCCGTAATTATCCCGATGAAC
>NZ_KV821345.1:0-1433 GCF_001815635.1 Corynebacterium sp. HMSC075D04 | reverse complement strand
GTGTCCGAAGTCACGACATATTTGACGGGGTGTGCCTGCGAGGGCAGTCCTGATACTTGACAGGTGAGTCGCGACAAAGTTGACACTTAGGGTTACCTCAGCCGTGTCGGTGACGCTTGACCGGTGAGTCGGGACATGTTTGACATCATGAACAGTCCCAACCGCAACCTTGCCATTGTCAGAGCCGTCAGAGACCAAGGTGCGACACCCACCAACGTCGCCAAACGCTTCGGCATCTCACGCCAACGAGTCCACCAGATCCTCAACGCCTACGACGCAGGCGGCGCCGAAGCAATCGCACCGAAATCACGTGCACCTCACACCCACCCACACGCGGTACCGGACGCGTTACGAAACGAAATCATCGACATCCGCAAGCAACTCACCCGGCACGGACTTGACGCCGGACCCGAAACCATCGCCTACCACCTCGAACAAGCCGGCAAACGTGCCCCTTCAACCTCAACGATTCGCCGCATCCTCACCAACGAAGGCCTAATTACCCCACAGCCGAGGAAAAGGCCGAAAAACTCCTACATCCGCTTCGAAGCCGCAATGCCCAACGAATGCTGGCAAGCTGATATCACCAACCTCTACCTTGCCGACAACACACGAGTAGAAGTCCTCGACTTCCTCGACGACCACTCGCGATACCTGCTGTCAATCACCGCAGCTGCCGCATTCTCAGGCACCACCGTCGCTGCCGAACTGGGCCGTCTGATTGACCAATACGGCCCACCAGCATCCACACTGACGGATAACGGCATGGTCTTTACCACCCGTCTTGCCGGGTGTAAGGGCGGGCGAAACGCGTTCGAAAAGACACTCGCCGCACACAAAATCCAACAGAAAAACGGACGGCCAGGCCACCCCCAAACCCAAGGAAAAATCGAACGATTCCACCAAACCCTCAAAAAATGGATCAAAGCCCGACCCCCAGCACAAACCATCGACGAGCTGCAACAACTCCTCAACGAATTTCGCCAATACTACAACTGCACACGCCCCCACCGAGCCCTAGGCAGACGCACCCCGCAACAGGCATACACCACCGGAGTTAAAGCCACGCCCAACGACAACCCCAAAGAAGAATGGCGCACCCGAAACGACACCGTCGACAAAAACGGCAAAGTCACCGTGCGCTATGCCGGCAAACTCTTCCATCTCGGCATCGGACGCGCCTACAAACACAAGAAAATCCTGATGGTCATCACCGACAACCACATCATCACATCACTCGCCGAAACCGGAGAGGTCATCACCGAGCACTACATCGATACCGCCCGCGACTACCAAAAGGCCTACTGGAAACACGGCGACCCACCACTTCACGCCGAATGAACAAAACCGGCACCCCAGAACAAAAACAACTGGGATGCCGGTCCGTCCAGCATGTCGCGACTCATCCGTCAAGCATGACGCGACTCATGACA
>NZ_KV821344.1:0-312 GCF_001815635.1 Corynebacterium sp. HMSC075D04 | reverse complement strand
CACGAAATAGGGCTGCGTTGGTGATATCGCTGCGCTGCTTGGTCAGTGAAGCACCGCAGATTTTGCACCGCCACCGGGTCGTCCCGTTGCTGGTGGTGCCGTTTCGTTTCATATCGCCGCCACAATGGCAGCGTGGTCGGTTCTTTGGCATTGGGCAACCGAACCACCGCTCCGTAGCACACCATGGCAGCCACACCGGGGATTTTCGCAAGAGAGGGCCAATATATGCTTTTGGAGCATATATTTTCCGCAAACGCGGAGTTCAGAGCATGAAAATCAACGATTCCGGACACACATTTTGTCGCTTAACCC
>NZ_KV821343.1:0-284 GCF_001815635.1 Corynebacterium sp. HMSC075D04 | reverse complement strand
CACAACTGATCCAAGGGTGTGTCTGCTGCCATGTGGCGTGCGTCGGATTGTTTCCGCGTGAATTTCGTTGCCCCGTAGTAGACGTCGTGTACGCGTGACCATTCTCGGATGCGCGACGGGTTCAGCCCGGCAGCAAGGGCTGTGTCGCGGTCGAAGTCGGCGATGTCCGTAAGCCGGAAGCCGAGAAGGTCTACAAATGCCATGGCATAAACGCTACGAAGCGAGAAACCACCGCACAAGACCCACCACAAAAATGTGGATAACTCCAACACCAAATTCCACAA
>NZ_KV821342.1:0-61975 GCF_001815635.1 Corynebacterium sp. HMSC075D04 | reverse complement strand
GAGACATGCGGAACGATGTCACCGAACCAGACACTCTCTGGGGCGCAAATAGGGGTTTGGTGTGGCGTCGAGGTCAGATGGCGGGTGGTGAAGATGACTATCGAATTACGGCCACTTCGCGTCGAGGACGCTACCGAGATGGCTGATGTGCTTTCGGATCGAACCCTTTACACATTCACAGGCGGTGGGCCGCCCTCTGTGGATGCGCTTGCGCGGCGGTACGCGATCCAGGCTCGAGGCGAATCCAGCGATGGTGCCGAGGAGTGGATCAATTTCGTCGTCACGCTCGGTGCGGGCAAGCAGCCGATCGGATACGTCCAAGCGACCGTGCCCCGCAACGGCGGTGCGACGGAGCTCGCGTGGGTGATCGGGGCGCAGTGGCAGGGGCACGGCTACGCCAAAGAAGCCGTGAAACTGCTTTCCACCTATCTTGCGGAGCGAGGCATTACGCACCTCATCGCTCATATCCACCCCGACCACATCGCCTCGCAGCGAGTCGCCGCCACCGTAGGGTTGGTCCCCACGGGGCAGGTCGTCGACGGCGAAGTCCGCTGGGACCGGAGAGAGTAGAAGGGCCCCGAAGGATTCTCCGGGCCTACTCCTCGCCGGTGAGCTCGCGCAGCTTGGCGCGCACTGCCGAGGCCTCCGGGTTGGTGGCGTGGGTGCCGTCGGAGAAGAGCACGGTGGGCACGATGCGGTTGCCGTCGTTGACGGACTTGATCCACTCGTTAACCTCGTCCATGCCGTCGGCCTCGACGTCGACGAGGTCGTAGGGGGTTTCGGTGCGGTCGAGGCGCTGGCGCAGCTTCTGGCAGAACGGGCACCAGTCGGCGGCGAAGATGGTCACGTGGGCGTTGGTTTCGGGTGCGGTGACGGTCATGTTAGATCCTTTCGAAGCGTTGGAATTTGTAGCGCAAGCCTGTCGACGAGGTGAGCCACTCCGTTTCGGAAACGAGGGCAAAGGTGTCGTCGATACGCGGGGCGTGGACGGCTTTGGAGTTGGGGACGTCGGGGTGGACGTCGATAAGCGTGCGCTCGATGACGTCGACCTCGTCGAGGGTGGCGGCGTAGATTTGGGCGCCGCCGATGATCCAGGCATCGCCCTCGAGGTCCGGGATGTCGGCGACGACCGACGCCCCGCGCGACCAGGCGCCCGCCTCGCGCGAGGACAACACGATGTTCTTGCGGTTCGGCAGCGGCTTGACCGGCAGCGACTCCCAAGTGCGCCGCCCCATGATGATGGGGTGTCCGCTGGTGGTGTCCTTGAAATGTTTGAGGTCTTCGGGCAGGTGCCAGGGCATGTCCTCGCCGTCGCCGATGATGCCGTCGACGCTTTGCGCCCAGATCGCGCCCAACATCGGGCCCTGCATTAGACGGACACCTCCGCCTTGATGGTGGGGTGCGGGTCGTAGCCGACGACCTCGATGTCGTCGAAGTCGTAGTCGAACAAGGACTTTGCCTTGCGCAGTTTGAGCTGCGGATACTCGCGGGCCTCGCGGGAGAGCTGCTCGCGCACCTGCTCGATGTGGTTGTTGTAGATGTGGCAGTCGCCGCCGGTCCAGATCAGCTCGCCGACCTCAAGGCCCGCCTGCTGGGCGAACATGTGGGTCAGCAGTGCGTAGGAGGCGATGTTGAACGGCACGCCCAGGAACATGTCGGCGGAGCGCTGGTAGACCTGCATGCTCAACTTGCCGTCGGCGACGTAGAGCTGGAACATCAGGTGGCACGGCATGAGGGCCATCTTGTCCAGTTCGGACACGTTCCAGGCGGACACCAGGTTGCGGCGCGAATCCGGGTTCTGCTTCAGCGTTGCCAGGGCCTCGGCGATCTGGTCGACGTGGCCACCGTCCGGGGTTGGCCAGGAGCGCCACTGCACGCCATAGACCGGACCCAACTCACCGTCGGCGTCGGCCCACTCGTTCCAGATGCGGATGCCATTGTCCTGCAGCCAGCGCACGTTGGAATCGCCGCGCAAAAACCACAGCAGTTCGCCGACGACACCCTTGAAGAAGACCTTCTTGGTGGTCAGCAGCGGGAACGACTCGGAGAGGTCGTAGCGGATCTGGCGGCCAAACACGCTGCGGGTGCCGGTGCCGGTGCGGTCACCTTTCTCGGTGCCGTTTTCCAGCACGTCGCGCAGCAGGTCCTCGTATGGGGTCTTGACCATTGGTTACTTCAGTACTCCTTCGAACGAGCCGTGTTCGTCGTGGTAGCGGGCGGCGGCTTCCAAAATGTCGTCGGCAATCTCCGGGCGACAAATAAGCATGTCTGGAATATAGGTGTCGTCGTTGTTATAGCGAAGCGGGGAGCCGTCGAGTCGCGATGCGTGCAGGCCCGCCGCAAGCGAGACCCCTACGGGTGCGGCCTGGTCCCATTCGTATTGGCCGCCGGCGTGGACGTAGGCGTCGTAGTCGCCGAGCAGCACGTGCATGGCTTTGGCGCCGGCGGAGCCGATCTGTTCGGTTTCGAAGCCGATCGCGTCCGCGACGTAGCGGGCGACGGCGGGCGGGCGGTTGCGCGACATGGCCACCTTGCCGGCGAACGGCCCTGAGACGTGGCGCACGTCGGAGGACTTGAACACCACACCAAGGTCGGGCAGCCCGACGGCGGCGTGGGTGGGCACGCCATTTTCGACGAGCGCCACATGCACCGCCCAGTCCTGCCGGCCGGTCGCGAACTCCTTGGTGCCGTCGAGCGGGTCGACGATCCACACCCGGTCTTTGCCCAGACGCGTGGGGTTGTCGGACGCTTCCTCGGAGAGGAACCCGTCGTTGGGGCGGTGCTGGCTCAAGACCCGTTCGATCCAGGCCTGGGCGAGGTCGTCGCCGGTCTCGCCGAGTTCGCGGCCACGCAGCAGGCCCACCCCGCGGATGCCTTTGAGGATTTCACCCGTGCCTTCCGCAATCAGGTTGGTCAGCCGGGAGTCGGAGTACTCAGCAGTCATGTGCCCGACTCTACCGCTAAGGTTGGCGAAATGACTGGCTCGATCTTGGACCGCTTTCACCCGCAGGTGGCGGGGTGGTTCCAGGATGTCTTCGCAGCGCCCACGGCGGTGCAGGATCAGGCGTGGCGCGCGATTTCCGACGACGAGAACGCCCTCGTCGTCGCACCGACCGGCTCCGGTAAGACGTTGGCGGCGTTTTTGTGGGCGCTGAACTCCCTGGTGGAGCGGGCCGGCCAGCAGGCGCTGCCCATCGATGGGGCGAACACCTCCACCCACGGCGGCGTGCGCGTCCTCTATATCTCGCCGCTGAAGGCCCTCGGCGTGGATGTGGAGAACAACCTCCGCGCACCCCTGGCTGGCATTGCGCGGGTGGCGCAGCGTTTGGGCCGCGACATGCCGGACATTTCGGTGGGGGTGCGCTCGGGCGATACTCCGCAGGCGGAGCGCAACCGGCAGGTGCGCAAGCCGCCGGACATTCTGATTACCACGCCGGAGTCGCTGTATCTCATGCTCACGTCCAAGGCGGCGGGCATTCTGAAAACGGTGGACACGGTCATTGTCGACGAAATCCACGCCCTGGCCGGCACCAAGCGCGGCGTGCACCTCGCGCTTTCGCTGGAGCGCCTGCGCCGCCTCGCCGGGAACTTCCAGCGCATCGGACTGTCCGCCACGGTGCGCCCGATCGAGGCGGTGGCCAACTTTTTGGGCCCCAAGACGACGATCATCAACCCGCCGGCGGAGAAGCGCTGGGAGCTCGACGTGCGCGTGCCCGTCGACGACATGAGCGACCTGCCCGTTCCCGAGGACGCCTCCACCATCGGCGATGCGATTCTCGACGACGCCCTGGACAACGCCCTGGACGCCCCGCCGCCTGGAGCCACCAACTCCATCTGGCCCCACATCGAGCGCGCGATTTACGACGAAGTCATGGCCCACCGGTCCACCATCGTCTTCGTCAACTCGCGCCGCACCGCGGAACGCCTGACCAGCCAGTTAAACGAACTCTGGGCGAAGGAACACGACCCGGAGGCGCTGTCCCCACAGACCCGCCGCCCGCCGGCGCAGCTGATGAAGTCGGTGGACACCGCAGGCCACGCCGCGACCGTGATCGCGCGCGCCCACCACGGCAGCGTGTCCAAGGACGAGCGCGCCCAGACCGAAACCATGCTGAAAGAGGGCACCCTGCGCGCGGTGGTGTCCACCTCCTCGCTGGAGCTGGGCATCGACATGGGTGCGGTGGACCTGGTCATCCAGGTGGAATCCCCGCCGTCGGTGGCCTCCGGACTGCAGCGCGTGGGCCGCGCCGGGCACACCGTGGGGGCGGTCTCCGAGGGCACGTTCTACCCGAAGCACCGCTCCGACCTGGTGCAAACCGCGGTGACGGTGCCCAGGATGCGCCAGAGCCTCATCGAGGAGCTGCACACCCCGCGAAGCCCCTTGGACGTGCTTGCACAGCAGACCGTAGCGGCCGTCGCGGTGGAGGACCTGGATGTGGACGAGTGGTACGACACGGTGCGCCGCGCCTGGCCGTACCGTGACCTTGCCCGCGAGGTGTTCGACTCGGTGATCGACCTGGTCATCGGCGTCTACCCGTCCACCGACTTCGCCGAGCTGCGGCCCCGAGCGATCCTCGAGGGCACTGTCTTGAAGGCACGCCCCGGCGCCCAGCGGGTCGCGGTGACCAACGCGGGCACCATCCCGGACCGCGGCATGTTCGGCGTCTTCCTGCTCGCAAGCTCGCAGGAAGAGGGAAGCAAAGCACCCCGGCGCGTCGGCGAGCTCGACGAGGAGATGGTCTACGAGTCCCGCGTCGGCGACGTGTTTACCCTCGGCGCCTCGTCGTGGCGCATCGAAAACATCACCCGCGACCAGGTGCAGGTCAGCCCGGCGCCCGGACACACCGGACGCCTGCCGTTCTGGACAGGCGACGGGCTGGGCAGGCCCTACGAGCTAGGTAAGGCGCTGGGGGCGTTTCGTCGAGAAGCAAGAAATGCTTTGGACGAAAGCTTGGACGAGCGCGCGCGTATCAACCTGCTGCAATACCTCGACGAGCAGGAGGAGGCCACCGGCATCCTCCCCGACGAGAAAACCCTCGTGCTGGAGCGCTTCACCGACGAGTTAGGCGACTGGCGCGTCGTGCTGCACACTCCGTTTGGCAAGGGTGTCAACGCGGCGTGGGCGCTGGCCACCGGGTGGCGGGTCGCCCAGGAAACCGGGATGGATGCCCAGGCGGTGGCGGGCGACGACGGCATCGTGCTGCGCCTGCCGCAAGGGGAGAGGGAGCCCGACGGGGCGATCTTCCAATTCGACGCCGACGAGATCGCGGACATCGTCACCGAACAGGTGGGCAATTCGGCCCTGTTTGCCTCCCGGTTCCGCGAGTGCGCCGCCCGCGCCCTGCTGCTGCCGCGCCGCAACCCCGGCAAGCGCGCACCCCTGTGGCAGCAGCGCCAGCGTGCCGAGCAGCTGTTGGATGTGGCCCGGAATTACCCGTCGTTTCCGATCATCCTGGAAACGGTGCGCGAGTGCCTCCAGGACGTCTACGACCTACCCGCCCTGCAGGAGGTGATGCGCGACATCAATACCCGCCGGGTGCGCATCGCCGAGGTGACCACCGACCAGCCGAGCCCGTTCGCCTCCTCGCTGCTGTTCAACTACACCGGCGCGTTCATGTACGAGGGCGACACCCCGCTGGCCGAGAAGCGGGCCGCGGCGCTGTCCTTGGACCCGTCCCTGCTGGCCAAATTGCTGGGCACCGTCGAGCTGCGCGAACTGCTCGACGCGGACATCATCGCGGAGGTCGACGCCTCGCTGCGCCGGGTGGGCCGCGCGGAAACTTCCGAGCAGTTCGCCGACACCCTGCGCTTCGTGGGGCCCGTGCCTATCGACGACCTGCCCACCTACACCTCGGTTCCCCTGACCTCCCTGGAGCAGTCCCTGGGGGCACGCATGATGCTGGTGCGCATCGGCGGGCGCGAACACGTGGCCCAAGTCCTGGATGCGCCCTTGCTTCGCGACGGCCTCGGCGTGCCCGTCCCGCCCGGCGTCCCCGCCCAGGTGCAAACCATCCCTGACGCTCTGACGCAACTGGTGGGGCGTTGGGTGCGCACCCGCGGGCCCTTTGTGTTGCGCGACCTTGCCGACGCGTTCGGGCTGGCCGTCGGTGCGGCGCATGCAGCGCTGATGCCGCTGGTGGACAAGGACAAGGTCATCGAGGGCCGCTACCGGCAGGGCGTCGAGGAGCAGGAGTACGTCGCCGCCGAGGTGCTGCGCATCATCCGGTCGCGCTCGCTGGCGGCGGCGCGCGCCCAGACCCGGCCCGTGTCGCAGTCTGCGTATGGGCGTTTTCTGCCTTCGTGGTCAAACGTCGCTCCGGTGGGGGTCACGCCGGCGCTGCGGGGCGCCGACGGGGTTTACTCGGTGATCGAGCAGCTCGCCGGGGTGCGCCTGCCCGCAAGTGCCTGGGAGTCCCACATCTTCCCGTCCCGTGTTGGCGACTACTCGCCGGCGATGCTTGACGAGCTCACCGCCAACGGCGAGGTCGCCATCGTCGGCGCCGGCAAGGCAGGGGCGCGTGACCCGTGGATCATGCTGCTGCCCACCGACTACGCGGCCCAACTCATGCCGCAGGTCGAGGAACCCCTGCTGTCGCTGACCCAATCCCAGGTGATGGAGAAGGTGCGCCGCGGCGGCGGGTTCTTGTTCGGGGACCTGCTTGAGCCCTCGACGACAACCGAGGAGCTGCGCGAGGCCATGTGGGATCTGGTCGAGGCCGGTTTCCTCGCGCCGGATTCGTTTGCTCCGATCCGGGCCCGGTTGGCGGGCGGGAGGACGGCGCACCGGGCGCGTCGCAGGCCGCAGCGAAGCAGGGTGCGCTCGGGGCGGACCTCGTTCGCGTCGACGGTCCCGCCCGACATGGTGGGCCGTTGGTCGCTCACGCCCACGCCTGATAGCGACCCCACGCGTCGCTCGGTGGCTTTAGGGGAGTCGCTGCTGGACCGCTACGGGGTGGTCACCCGCGGTTCGGTGGTAGCCGAGGACATCCTGGGCGGGTTCGCGCTGGCCTACAAAACCTTGTCTGGTTTTGAGGAATCAGGCAAGGCGATGCGCGGCTACCTCGTGGAGGGGCTTGGGGCCTCGCAGTTTTCCACCCCGGCCACCATCGATCGGCTGCGCGGGCACCAGGACACCGACGACGTGGTGGGCTGGCCCTCCGGTGCGCGCGATCCGCAGGTGCACGTGCTGGCCGCCACCGACCCGGCGAACTCGTACGGGGCGGCGCTGCCGTGGCCGGCGCAGGGGCCGACCCGTGCGGCCGGTGCCATGGTGGTGCTTGTCGACGGCCTCTTAGCCGCCCACATCACCCGCGGCGGGAGAACCATGACCACCTTCTTCGATTTCTTCCCCGACGGGGTAGGGGACCCGATGCCGTTGGTCGTCGATGCCCTGACTCAAGCGGTCCGGGCCGGCCGCATGCAGCCGTTGAGCGTGGAAAAGCTTAACGGCGGTCCTGCCTTTTCTCTGAAAGACTTCGGGGCGACGGTGACCCACAAGGGGGCGAAGATCGGAGAGCGTGCCTCGGCACCCCCGAAGCGGCGCGGGCGCAGCATAACGGAGGCGCTGGGAGAGCTAGACGGTGCGGAGGGACCGGAAGGCGGGTCTGATTTGGGTGGCCCAGCGGATGGGCTCACCTTTGACGACTAGGGTCCAGGCTTTAGGGCCGTAGCGGCACGCGGGGTACCGGCCGGTGGGTGGTCCCCGGCGGTTGCCCCGCCATCCGGGTCCGTTTCGCCCGGATTCGGTTGACCGCCGAGTGCATGGCGGGGTCTGTGGTGTTTACGTGACGGGTGCCGTCGGCCTTGACCAGCACGGCGGTGCCGGTTGTGGGGTCGTAATCCATGTAGCCCTTGTTAAAGGAGCCGTCCCGGTGGTCATTGTTGCACCGGTGATGGGTGGGGCACAGGCCGGTGAGGTTGGTGATGTCGGTGCTGCCGTACCGCAGCCAGGAGATGATGTGGTGGGCTTCGCACTCGCTCATGGCGGTGGTGCAGCCGGCCCATGAGCACACGCCTTGGATGGCGAACATGGCGATGCGTTGCGCAACAGACGCGAGCCGTTTCGACCTGCCCAGGTGCAGCGGCACTCCGGTGAGGCCGTCGACGGTGAGTAAGAAGTCGGAGGTGCCGTCCATGCCGAGGCGTACCAGGTCGAAGGCGTTGAGTTCCACGCCGACGTTGGTTTGGAACAGGGTGGTGGCGTCGGCGTCGGCAAGATCGTCCAGCGTCACCGAGACCACCACGGAGGCGGCACCGCCGTTGGCGGCCTGCTCGCCGTGTTCGTATTGGCGCATGATGTCCATGAACTGGTCGTATCGGCGCTGGCCGCGGGTGCGGGGGTCGCGGTCCTGCTGGTGTTCAGCCGGGATGTTGGAGTTTGGTGCGAGCCCCTTGTCGGTGAGTGCTTTGTAGAGGGCGTAGTCGCCTGCGGTCATGTGAAGGCGCACGTCGTAGGTGCCGTCGGAGTTTTCCTTGCCCAGGGTAGCCTCGCGCTTTTCAAAGCCAGCGTTGGGGTTCTTCTTTGCGTGTGGCTTGTTCGCCTTGTCCACGAGGCGCTTCACAAATAGCCGCAGGTCCTTTTCGCTGCGTGTCTTCGCTTCCTCCATGGCGCGGGCGTAGATGCTCATGCGTTCGCCCTCGGCGGCCTTGAGCAGTTTGTCGAGTTCTCGCCGGATGATGTCCTGCTTGGCGGCGGGGACCTCGCCGGCGCGACGGCGGGCGTCCTCCTGGTCTTTGCGGCGACGCTCGGCTTCCTCGTCGGCGGCCTTGCGGGCGGCTTCTTCGGCGGCGGCGCGCTCCTCATCGGTCGGCTCATCGCCGGTGCCAAACAGGTCCCCGAGGAAATCGTCCAGGTCGGGCTCGGGCGGCGGGGGCGGGGCGAACATGGCTTTGGCTCGGGCGAGCCGGTTGTAGGCCTCGCCCTTGGAGATGCCCAACGTCTCCATGAGGTAGGCGTCCGGGTAGTTCGCCCCGACGAGTTTGCCGGCGTCGGCGAGCACGCAGGCGTGGGCGAAGGAGGCGTCGACGTAGGCCTTCTTATCCATAGCTTGTTCGAGGCGTGCGATGTCGCGGGCGATGGTAGTGAAGGGGAGGGACGTGGGGTCGTCGAAAAGCAGGCGCAATTGCGTCAGGCTGTCTACGACCTGGTCAACGAGCCGAGACACGTTGTTCATGTTCCCTCCTTCAAGTAGTTGAGGGTCAATCTATCAACGCGCTCGATGTGACAATCAAACGTTCGAACACCCGTTCTATTGCAACTGCTTGACCAGGTGCGCTGCCGCCGCAAGTCCGAGTCGCGGATTCGCCTCGCGCACGTCCTTCACCGCGCGCACATACTCGGCCTCTGGGGCGGTGCCGGTCTCCGCGAGCACCCCGCGCGCCCACTCGATTGCGGCGTCCATGTCGGGGAAGAAGCCGACGAGCGACTCCTCCGGGGTCGGCCCGGCATTGACCACACTGTTGAAAATGTTTCGTAAAAAGCGGAACATGGGCTCCACTATGCCTGAAGGTGATTCGGTCTATCAGCTGTCTAAGCGCCTGCAGTGGATGCAAAACCGCGAAGTAACATCCACGAGCATCCGCGTCCCGCGCTATGCCACCGTCGATTTCACGGGCATGATCTGCGAGCGCGTTTGGCCCCGCGGCAAGCACCTCTTCATGCAGTTCGCCAAAGACGGTCACCAGGCGCAGATCCTGCACACGCATCTCAAAATGGAGGGCACGTGGTCGATACATCGCGCCGGAACACGCTGGAAGAAGCCCGCTCATGCGGCTCGCGTGGTGCTTTCGCTTAGCGACGACCCCCAGCCCGACATCGAACTCGTCGGCTTTTGGCTCGGCCTCGTTCGGGTGTTCCCAGCCCGCCAATACGAGCAGGAGATGGGGTATCTCGGTCCGGATTTGCTCGATCCGGATTTCGACCTGGCGGAGGCAGTCAGGCGCATCGAGGCACAGCCGAACCTCGAAATCGGACGTGCCCTGCTGGATCAGCGCAATCTTGCCGGCATTGGGAACGAGTACCGCGCGGAGATCAACTTCCTCGCGGGTACGCACCCGAGGGAACGGGTGGGGGAGGTGGACGTCGAAAAGCATGTGCGTCTTGCGCGACGGCTGATGTGGGCGAATAAAGACGCCCCCGTCCGCGTGACCACTGGGATCAAGCGGGCGGGGGAGACGAGTTACGTGTTCGGCCGCAACAACAAGCCGTGTAGGCGCTGCGGCACGCTCATTGAGAAGGGATTTCTCGGCGGCGACGGCGACCTCGAGCGGGTTATTTGGTGGTGTCCGCGGTGTCAGCCGGAGCCCTGATATATTCCATTTCTGGAAAAGGGGGGCGAGATATGGACTTTGAATTTTTGAGAGAAAAACGTCCGTGGGAGAAGCGAGAAATCGGCCGGCTCGGAGAATATTTCGCTGGTAGTGCCAGTGTTCCTGCGGAAGCCGCGGAGATGATTATCTGGCACGACGAGTTAGCTCGACGGACTGCTGCTGCCTGTGCAGGTTTTGCGCAGGAACTTTTTGGCCAGGAAAACCAAAGTCCGGACATTGTCAGTGCTTATCGAGTGAAATCGCAGGCGACTATTGGTGACAAAATCAGACGGTCGAATGAGGACAAAACGAAGAAGGTTCAACTCGGCCGGATGTGGGATTTCGCCGGGGCTCGAATTACGGCCAACGTGTTGCACGACGATTTGCGCCATCTCTCATGGGAGCTGCAGCAGGTGCTGCGGGCAGAGGGGCATCGTGTGATTGAGCGTGACTATATCGCCCGTGCGCAGCCCGGGGGTTACCGGGCTATTCATCTGGTGGTTCAGTCGGCTGCGGGTAATGTCGAACTCCAAATGCGAACCTTGCTCCAGTCGGAGTGGGCGAACACCTTTGAAAAGTTAGCGGACAAAACTGGGCGAAAGATCCGATACGAAAGCGATGCGCGGCCAGGGAATAAAGAGCGAGCCAGGGTTTTTGATGCGCTAGTTGCGATTGCGCGTGATATTCACCATATGGAACGGCAACGAGCAGCGACGCGTCGGAGTAGTTCGAACTCGATGAAGCAGTTAGCGAATATCCCGATGGGTCTGCCATTGAACTCGAGGCTGCATGAATTGCGGGCGGAAGCTTTTCGAGCATTGTCGTACTCGGAGACTGCTACGAGTCAGCATGCCTCGAGTATTCTGAGCCTCATTGAATCTTTGCGAGCCCTATCGCAACGTCTCAGTTCGTACGAGGTAGAAGAGTGAGGGGGAGACGATGAAGCACTTCCTTATGGTGTTCAACCGCAAGACCGGCGCGCTTCGGATGAAAGAGTATGCGGATGTACGTGATGCGATCCTGCAGCGGCTTGAGGAAGAACAGGCCAACGACAATCCAGATGTCGAGATTGTTGTGATCGGGGCGCCGTCCTTAGAAGACTTGAAGGTTACGCACTCCCGATACTTCGCGGTCGATGAACTTCCCGATGTTGCTTCGTATTGGGCGCAAGGCGAGAAGGTTTCTTAAAGGGGAGAGGGCGACCGTCACTTTCGTGATCGGTCGCCCTCGAGCGGGTTATTTGGTGGTGTCCGCAGTGTCAGCCTTTTTCGCCTCCCAGTCGCTGAGCGCGCGGCGGATGAAGAACACCAGGAATCCGAGGATGATCAGGATGAGCACGACGTAGATGACGTTGGAGTAGGTGTCCGCGTACTCGGTGGCCTTTTCCCAGTTGTCGCCGAGGATGTAGCCCAGGTAGATCAGGATGGCGTTCCAGATGCCGGAGCCAAGCGTGGTCCACAGGCCGAAGGTGAGAAGGTTCATGTTGCCTAGGCCTGCTGGGATGGAGATCAGGGAACGCACACCCGGGATGAGGCGACCGATGAACACGCTGGGTTTGCCGTATTTGTTGAAGAAGTCCATCGATGCGTCCACGTCGGAGGCGCGCACGAGCCACATCCAATCGGCGATCTTGCGCAGGCGCTCCAGGCCGAGCCAGGCGCCGACGCCGTAGAGAATGTATGCGCCGATGACGGAGCCGAGCACGGACCAGATGAACACGCTGACCATGTTCAGGGATCCCTGCGCGACGGTGAAGCCTGCCAGCGGCAGTACGACCTCGGACGGAATGGGTGGGAAGAGGTTCTCCAAGAGGATCGCAATGCCGACACCGGGGGCGCCAAGGGTTTCCATTAGGCCGACGATCCAGTCGATGATGCTCTGCATTGGGCCTATCTTGCCTTATTCGACCTCAAGGTTCCAAGTGTGCACCGGCGCGTCTGCCTGGGAGTTTTTGATGTACTGCCGCAAAACCCGTGCGAGGCCTTCGGCGCGTTCGCTGGTGGCGGGTTTGGATCCGGCGGCGGCGCGGCTCAGGGCGTCGAGTTGCCAGGTCGCCCCGTTTTGGCCGGTGCGCACGCGGCCCTCGATGATGCCGAGGTATTCGTCTGCGCAGGATTGGTCCACGTCAAGGGCTCGCAGCCCCTCGTAGGCGAGGTCGAGCAGATGCTTCTCGACGAGCTCACGTACCGGAACCGAACCCAACGTCGGCCATTCCATCTCGGCGTTGATGCCGTGCTTGGCGCCGGCGAGGAAGTTACGGTTTGCGGCGTCGAAGGTGAGGCGCGACCACACAGGTCGGGTCTGGTTGCTTAGGGCTTTGACCAGGCCGTAGTAGAGCGCAGCGTCGGCAACGATGTCCTTGACGGTCGGGCCAGCGGGAAGCAGGCGGTTTTCCACGCGGATGTGGCTGAGTTCGCCCGCCGGATCGTAGATGGGCCGGTTCCAGCGCCAGATCGTGCCGTTGTGCAGGTTGAGGTAGTGCAGGCCGGGGTTGTCGCCGTTCATGAACGGGGTGCCTGCGTCGGCGCGGCCCTCGGGCAGCAGCGGGGAGAAGTAGCGCACGTTTTCTTCAAACAGGTCGAAGACGCTGGTGATCCAGCGTTCGCCGAACCACACACGCGGGCGCACGCCTTGGTTGATCAGTTCTTTGGTGCGTGTATCGATGGACTGTTTGAACACCGGGATGCGCGACTCGTGCCACACCTTGTGGCCGAGGAACAGCGGTGAGTTTGCTGAGAGCGCGACCTGCACACCCGCGATGGCTTGGGAAGCGTTCCACGCTTCCGCGAACCGGTCTGGTGCCACCTGGAGGTGTAGCTGCATGGATGTGCAGGTGGATTCGGGGGCGATGGTCTCAAAGTAGTGGGTGTATTTCTCGTCACCCCGCAGGTCAATCTTGACCAGTTCACCGCGCGATTCCAGGATCGAGTTGTTCAGTCCGGCGTAGCGGTTTTCCTGCGTCATCCACTCGTCGCTGTCGAGAAACTGCGAGGTCATCGTGGGCAGTGTGCCGATCATCGCAAGGTGCGACCCAGCTTGCTGCGCTGCCTCGCGCACGCGGGCAAGTCGCTTCTCCACGCCACTAGCCAGCTCCGCTAGCCCTTGGCCCTGAATATCCAAGGGTGGGTGGTTCATCTCCACGTTGTAGGCGCCGATTTCGGCCTGGTACTCGCTATCAAGTAGCGCGAGCACGGCTTGGTTGTTGGGGTGGGGGAGCATGGTGTCGTCGACAAGATTGAGCTCCAACTCCAGCCCGATCGTGCCGTGATCGACGAACTCGGCGCCCTGGAGGTGCCGGTCGAAGCGCTCCAGCTCATCCTCGAGCCGACGGCGGTACGTGGTGCGCTGGCGTGGCGTGTAGGACTCGGATGAGATGGCGTCGCCCATTAGCGGTGCTCCCTGTACCAGGTGATGAGGTTGTCGGTGGATTGGTCGCCGGAGGCGGGCTCTTCCTCGCCCGCAACGGCAGCGGCGAGGTCATTGGCCTGAGCCTTGCCCAACTCCACGCCCCACTGGTCGAAGGCGTTGATGCCCCAGATGGCGGCCTCCACGAACACGATGTGTTCGTACAACGCAATCAACGCGCCGAGGGAGTGCGGGGAGAGTTCCTCCGCCAGGATCGTGGTGGTGGGGCGGTTGCCAGGCATAACCTTGTGCGGCGCAAGTGCATGCGGGACACCTTCTGCTTCGATTTCCTGCTGGGTTTTGCCAAACGCCAGCACCTTCGTCTGCGCGAAGAAATTACCCATGAGCAGGTCGTGCATGGAGCCTTCGCCGGTGGCGGTGGGCAGATCAGCGCGTGGTTTGGCAAAGCCGATGAAGTCCGCCGGAATCAGTGTGGTGCCCTGGTGGATCAATTGGAAAAAGGCGTGTTGGCCGTTGGTGCCGGGCTCGCCGAAGAAGATTTCGCCGGTGTCATAGGTGACCGGGGTGCCGTCGATACGCGTGCGCTTGCCGTTGGACTCCATGGTCAACTGCTGCAGATACGCCGGGAAGCGGGCGAGGTCCTGCGCGTACGGCAACACCGCATGGGTCTGGGCCTGGTAGAAGTTGCGGTACCACACGTTGAGCAGCCCCATGAGTACAGGCACGTTGCGCTCGAAATCGGTGGTGCGGAAGTGCTCATCCATCGCGTGGAACCCGGCGAGGAACTCGCGGAAACGCTCCGGGCCGATGACCACCATCAGCGACAGGCCGATTGCGGAATCCACCGAGTAGCGGCCGCCAACCCAGTCCCAGAAGCCGAACATGTTGTTCGTGTCAATGCCGAACTCGGCGACCTTCTCCGCGTTGGTGGACACGGCCACGAAGTGCTTCGCAATCGCGGTGTCGTCGCCATCGAAAGCCTCGAGCAGCCAGCGCTTCGCCGCATGCGCGTTAGACAGTGTTTCCTGCGTAGTAAACGTTTTGGAGGCGACGATAAATAGCGTCTGCTCCGGGTCAGCGTCAGCGAGCACCCGGGTCATATCGGCCGGATCCACGTTGGAGACGAACTCCGCGCTCACCCCAGCATCCGCGTAGGTACGCAACGCCTGAGCAGCCATGGCTGGCCCCAGGTCGGAGCCGCCGATGCCGATGTTGACCACCTTGGTAATCGGCTTGCCCGTGTGGCCGAGCCAATCGCCAGAGCGCACCGACTCCGCAAACGCACTCATGCGCTCCAGCACATCGTGCACGTCAGCGGTGACATCCTGGCCGTCGACGATCAGCGCCCGATCCGCCGGGGCGCGCAGCGCGGTGTGCAGCACAGCCCGGTCCTCGGTGGTGTTGAGGTGCTCGCCCGAAAACATTGCAGTGATGCGTTCGGTCAGGTCGGCGTCGTCGGCAAGTGCAATCAGCGCCTCCATGACACGCCCGTTGAACAGGTTCTTCGACAGATCCACGTGCAAACCGGCGGCGTCGAAAGTGAAGCGCTCGGCGCGCTGCGCGTCGGCCCGAAACAGATCACGCAGCGTCGTGCGAGACGTTTCAGCATGGAGTTTTTCGAGCTTTTTCCAGCTCGGTGCGGACGTAATGTCGTGCATTGCAGCCTCCCAGGCGGCGGTGATCATCTCCAGCGTTCAATGCAAACTACGGTAGTCAAAACCTGTCGTGCCTTCCGGGTAACACCCCACCACCCGGCAAATCTGGATAATGGCGCCCATGAGCATCGTCAAGATCAACGCGATTACTGTCCCCGAAGGCGCCGGCGAGGAACTCGAGCGCCGCTTCGCTGCCCGCAAGCACGCCATCGACTCCCAGCCCGGCTTCGAAGGCTTCCAGCTTCTGCGCCCGGTCAAGGGGGAGGAGCGCTACTTCGTGGTCACCCGCTGGGCCGACGAGGAGTCCTACAACGCCTGGTGGGAAGGCGCAGGCCGCGCCGGGCACGCTGAAAGCGACAAGGGCGGCGATAACGGTGAGGCCCCGCGCAAGCCGGTGTCACAGTCTGCTGAACTGCTGGAATTTGAGGTCGTGCTCGATTCCACCGAGCAGGACTAGCCGTCCGGAGCGCTAGCCCCAAGTGCGTTAACCCAACTTGCCCCGGCCGAGCCGCAGCAGGATCTGTGCCAGGCCGGGGCCTTCCTCGCCCAACTCGTCCTGGAACTGGTTAATGATGGCCACCTCGCGAGTGTGGACAAGACGCGTGCCGCCCGAGCCCATGCGTGTCTTACCAATCGCGGCGGAAATCTGGCTGCGGCGCTTCACTGCGTCGAGGATGACGCGGTCAAGTCGGTCGATTTCCTTGCGGTATTCCTGGATCTCCGCGTCCGAAAGGGGATCGTCGGTGCCGGATGGCATGCGGATTTCAAGCTCACTCATGGCAGTAGATTATGCCAGTTCGAACACACGGTCAGGGTCGTGTCGGCGGCGTTAGTACAGTGACTGCCATGACTGATGTGACCCTTGGCCTGAACCCGCAGCAACAGGCGGCCGTCGTGCACGAAGGTAGCCCGCTGCTTATCGTCGCCGGCGCTGGTTCCGGCAAAACTGCGGTGCTGACCCGCCGCATTGCCTATTTGCTGCAAAACCGTGGGGTGGCGCCGTGGCAGATCCTTGCCATCACCTTTACTAATAAGGCCGCAGCGGAGATGAAGGAGCGCGTCGGCCAACTCGTCGGACCTGAGGCGGAACGCATGTGGGTGGCCACGTTCCACTCGGTGTGCGTGCGTATTCTGCGCCAGCAGGCTCAGTTGGTGCCGGGGCTAAACACCAACTTCACTATTTATGATTCGGACGATTCACGTCGCCTGCTCGGCATGATCGGCAAAGACATGAACTTGGATCTGAAGAAGTTCTCGCCGCGCGTGCTGGCCAACGCGATTTCGAATCTGAAAAACGAGTTGGTGGATCCGGACCAGGCGCAAGCACAGGCGCAACGCACCCACAACCCGTTCGAGACCACGGTGGCGAACGTGTTCGCGGAATATCAGCGCCGCCTGCGTCAATCCAACGCGCTCGATTTCGACGATCTGATCGGCGAGGTAGTCCGCATCTTCAAGACGCATCCGCAGGTTACGGAGTACTACCGGCGTCGCTTCAGGCATGTGCTTGTCGACGAATACCAGGACACCAACCACGCTCAATACGAACTCATCCACACCCTGGTGGGCGACGGCCCCGACGCGCCCGAGCTGGCGGTGGTGGGCGATTCTGACCAGTCCATTTACGCCTTCCGTGGCGCGACGATCCGCAACATCGAGGAGTTCGAGCGCGACTACCCCGATGCGGAGACGATCATGCTGGAGCAGAACTACCGCTCCACGCAGAACATCTTGAGTGCCGCGAACGCTGTCATCGCGCAGAACGAGGGCCGCCGCCCGAAGAAGCTGTGGACTGACCACGGCACGGGGGAGAAGATCGTCGGCTATGTCGCGGACAACGAGCACGACGAGGCCCGCTTCATCGCCACGGAAATCGATGCCCTGTCGGATCGCGGCGTGCCGTACTCGGATATCGCAGTGATGTATCGCACCAACAACGCCTCGCGCGCGTTGGAAGACATTTTCATCCGCTCGGGTATTCCGTACAAGGTAGTCGGCGGGACCCGCTTCTACGAGCGCCGCGAGATCCGCGACATCGTTGCTTACCTGAAGGTGCTAGAAAACCCGGACGACACGGTGAGCATGCGGCGCATTGTCAACGTGCCAAAACGCGGCATTGGCGACAAGGCGCAAGCCATGGTGGCGCTGCACTCGGAGCAAAACAATCAAAGCTTTGGGCGTTCGCTTATCGACGCCACTGAGGGCAACGTGGACATGCTGGCCAAGGCCGCCACGAACTCCATTACCCGCTTCGTGGACATGATGAGGGGGCTCCGCCAGGACATGCCGAACATGGTCAATGAGGTCACCGGCATGCCAGACCTCGGGCAACTGGTCGCCCAGGTGCTTGATGCCACCGGCTACAAGGCAGAGCTTGAAGCCTCCAACGACCCGCAGGACGGGGCGCGCCTGGACAACCTCAACGAGTTGGTCTCTGTCGCCCGTGAGTTCTCCTCGGACGCTGCGAACCAGATGGCGTACATGACCGATGAAGAAATCGACGAGGTTATGCAGGAAGGCGAACCCGCGCCGGGATCACTGCAGGCGTTTTTGGAGAAGGTTTCGCTCGTCGCTGATGCGGATCAGTTGCCGGACAACGAGCAGGGCGTGGTCACGTTGATGACGTTGCACACTGCAAAGGGCCTGGAGTTCCCGGTGGTGTTTGTTACCGGCTGGGAGGACGGACAGTTCCCACACCTGCGTGCGTTGGGGGATCCAGCGGAGCTCGCCGAGGAACGTCGCCTGGCGTATGTGGGGATTACGCGCGCCCGCGAGCGGCTATATCTGACGCGTGCGATGCTGCGCTCATCGTGGGGCTCTCCGGTAACCAACCCGGCCAGTCGCTTCCTCGCAGAGGTCCCGGAGGACCTCATCGACTGGCGCAGGTTGGAACCGGAGCGCTCCTTCAACGCGGATGCGTGGGGCTCGCCCTCGCGTCCACGCACGCAGATGCGCTCTGCGCGCCGTGCACCGAAACAGACGGTGCACAAGAATTTGAACTTAGTGGCCGGAGACCGCGTCAACCACGCGAAGTACGGGTTGGGCACGGTCCTCACCGTGGAAGGTTCCGGCGTGAGGGAGACGGTGACAATCGATTTCGGGTCGTCTGGCACCGTCAGGCTGATGACCATCGGCGGGGTGCCGATGGAAAAGCTTTAGATCCGGATACCCTGCTGGGCCAGCCAGACCTCGGGGTCGGCGTGGTTCACACCGTCCGGCTTGACCTCGAAGTGGAGGTGCGGGCCCGTGGAGTAGCCCTCGTTGCCGATGGAGGCGATCTTCTGGCCCGCCTTGACGCGCTGGCCGACCTGCACGTCGTAGTAACGCATGTGGCCGTAGACGGTCTCTTCGCCACCGTCGTGCTTGATCACGACCCAGTTGCCAAAGCCCTGCGCCGGACCTGCTGCGGTGACGGTGCCGTCCATTGCCGCGTAGATCGGGGTGCCTTCCGTGTTGGCAATGTCGATGCCACGGTGGAACGTGCCCCAGCGTGGACCGTAACCGGAGGTGTAGCGGCCAGACGCCGGCATGACCACGGTGCGGCCATCTGCGGTGCGGCCGCGCTGCGGTGCGACCCAGTCCGTGCCATCGGCAGGAGCGAACGCGGCCGACAGCGGCGCATCGAGGGCGCGCGGGTCGTACACGATCTTGTAGCCGCCGGCGGTCACGGTTGCACCGTTGTCCAGGATGGCGTCTGCAGCCTTTGCAAGGGCGCCCAAGGCGTCGCCCTGGTTGCCGATAGGTGCGCCACCGACAGTGAGGGTCAGTGCGTGCGCTGGCGACGCTACAAGCGTCAGCGCCAATGCTGCAGCGGCTGCCACGGAGGCACCGGGGAACATACGACTGGTTTTCACAGTTTTACCTTCTCTACGCAGGTCTGGTTCGGCGCAGCTTTGGCTACGCGCACAGCAGGTCAATTTAACGTGTGTCCACCCGCGAAGCAATGGCGTGACCTGCACGTTTGTTCTAATTGGGTGTAGATATGTGGTATCGCTGCAGGCAGGTGCGATGTTACTGAAGTGAAATTTGTTGCGGATGTTAATTGCCTGTGGGGGTGGATGGTGTACCCCCGCATGCTCCGAAAAGTTGGACACCCAACAATGATAAAGCCCCGCCGAAGCGGGGCAGAAGTCTGTGTGTGGCCTAGAGCTGGATGCCGCGTGCGGCCAACCAAGGCTCCGGGTCGACAGCGGTTGCGCCGTCCGGCCAGATTTCAAAGTGCAGGTGCGAGCCGGTGGAGAAGCCCAGCGAACCCATGCCGGCGATGTCCTGGCCGGCATGGACCTGCTCGCCGACGCCTACGTACAGAGACTGCATGTGGCCGTAGACGGAAATGGAGCCGTCCTCGTGGCGGATGCGGATCCACTGGCCGTAGCCCTGGGCCGGGCCGGAGTCGATCACAGTGCCATCGGCAACTGCGCGGATCGGGGTGCCTTCCACGTTGGCGATATCGATGCCGGAGTGCATCGAACCCCAGCGCATGCCGAAGCCGGAGGTGTAAGCGCCGTCGGCCGGGCGGACGACCAGCGGGGCACGTGCTGCTTCGTCTTGGCGAGCGACCTCGTCAGAGTGCTGGACTGCCTTGTTGAGCTGGTCGGTAAGGTTCTCAACCGGCTTGTACTCCGCGATCGCCAGGATCTGCGGGGTTGCGGCGTCGCTGTCTGGGGTGCCGGCAATTTCGTCGGTATCGGCTGCGAGCTGGATGGAGTAATCCGCGTCCTGGCTCTTGTCCGAGGTGAGAGCGCCTGCGGCGAGGCCGGAGAAGCCGGCGGTGGAAACCGCGCCAGTGGCGGCGGCGACGACAGCTGCGCGACCCGTGTTCGGCGTCTGCTTACGGTGCTTGCCGCCCTGCTTCTTCGAAATGAACATGTGCCCTCTTTGAGATTTCCCGTTGGCCCGAATTCCCCCTGCTAGTGCTGTTTCCGGCAGGGGAATCGTAACCTTCCTGTTATCTACGAGTGGTTACTGTAACGAATTGGTTTCATCGGGGCAAGATGAATCTGAAAATTGTCTTAATCGTTCGCTGTCTTCGCAGTGTTACATCCCGGTTGCATCCACGTCATGTGTAGTCGTATGTGAATGGTGTGACTCTCCGGACGGGTGGGGCAAATTGGAAGATCGGGTGTCCTTCCCCAGAAGTGGGGGTGAGGAGTGGCAGAGTTGGCGGGGATGAGCACCACACCGAAACCACGCCCGGCGTCGTCGACAAGCGGGCGCCGCGCGCGCAACGCCAGCATGTCCAAGCGCAAGATCACCGGTATTAAGAAGCGGTCTGCCCCCGCAAAGGTCCCGGAGACGACCGAAGAGCGGATCAAGCACTACCTGCCGTATGTCGCTGTGCCGAATGCTGTCGTCGGGCTCGGGCTGCTTGTGGTGTGCTTTGCCGTCATCCTCATCGCAGGTTGGCGCCTGACCTACCTGCCTGCCGCGGTGGGGGAGAGCTGGTTCGTCTTCCATGGAGTGCCAGTGCGTATCGACGACATCGAGCTCGCCGCCGTACCCCTTTTGCCAGCCATCGGTGTTGTCGCACTCGTGGCGCGCCGCATCCGTGCGGCTACGGCGGGACGAGTGAGCATCCTGGACCTCCTCGTGCTGCTTGGTCTTGTCATCGGCTTTGCGCTGGTGTTCAGCGGCATCGCGTTGTTCATGGTCGCTGACGCGTCGGCCGTCTATCCGGTGGCCGCACCACACCCCGTGGCCGCGCTGCTTTGCCCGGTCATCTTGCACCTCATTGGTTACTGCATCGGAATCCGCAACGTGGTGTGGCATGCGCTCGCGAAGCGTGCGGGGGTTCCCGCGGAAACCGTTGATGCAGGTGAGGCTGCAGGCAAGATCGTTGTACGCCTGCTGAGTGCAGCCGCAGTGATCTACCTTGCGTTCCTCGTTGCAGGTTTTGGTGAGGTTCGCGAACTGCTCGGCCAGTACCCATCCCTCGGGTGGGGCGGCGGTATCGGCCTGTTCGTGCTCTGTGTGGCGTACCTGCCAAATGCGGCTATCGGGGCGCTGTCGGTCATGCTCGGCGGGTCCTTTACCTACGGTGCCGGTTCGATAAACCTCTTCGACGCAGTCCAGATCCCGTACCCACCCCTGCCCCTGTTTGGTGCGATCCCGGCGGAGGTGCCCGCGTGGGCGCCGGTGCTGTTGGTGGTGCCGGCGGCGGTGCTGGTGCATTACTTCGTCGCAAAGCAAGTGTCTCTGACTGCTATTGCAGCAACTGCCACGTGGTGCGCCCTATTCGGCGCGGCCGCAGGCGTCTTCTCCTCAGGGCAAGCAGGCGCTTATGGGGTCATCGGCGTGGACCCTTGGGTGCTGGCGCTACTGCTATTTGTATGGGTTGCCGTCACCGGTGCAACCGTGTTGGGGGTAGCTGCGCTAAGGCAACGCACACCTGCGAACACTGACAGCTAGACTGCTTCGCGTGAGTGATTCAGTGAAATCAATTGCTGTGCTCGTCTCTGGAACGGGTACGTTGCTGCGATCCATGATCGACAATGCGCAAGGTCGCTACCGCATCGACATTGTGGTGGCGGATCAAATTTGCCCAGCGATCCAACGTGCGAAGAACGCGGGTATCCGCACCGCAGTGGTGCCAATGGAAACCAACCGCAACGCGTGGAACGAAAAACTTGCCGCCACGCTTGCGTCCGTGAAGCCAGACCTTGTCGTTTCGGCAGGCTTCATGCGCATCCTGGGCAAGCCCTTCCTTGAGAAGTATGAAGGTCGAACCATCAACGCGCACCCGTCGTTGCTGCCATCATTCCCGGGCGCACACGCTGTCCGGGATGCTCTGGAATACGGTGTGAAGGTCACCGGCTGCACCGTCCACTACGTCGATTCCGGACTGGATAGCGGCGAGATCATCGCCCAGCGAGCCGTTGAGGTGCTGCCGGACGACACCACCTCCACGCTGCACGAGCGCATCAAGAAGGTCGAGCGCGAGCAGATCGTGGAACTGCTCCATAACGCCCAAGTAGTAAACGGAAAGGTCCTTTTCTCATGACGAATGCCGCGAAGCGGGAAATCAAGCGCGCGCTGATCAGCGTCTACGACAAGACGGGGCTGGAGGATCTGGCTCGCGCGTTGGGCGAAGCCGGCATAGAAATCGTCTCCACCGGTTCCACCGCGAAGCGCATTGCAGACGCAGGCGTGCCGGTGACCGAGGTCGCAGAGGTCACCGGTTTCCCGGAGGTACTCGACGGCCGTGTGAAGACGCTGCACCCGCGCGTGCACTCGGGCATCCTGGCAGACCTGCGTAAGGACGACCACAAGGCGCAGCTTGAGGAGCTGGGCATCGAGCCGTTCTCGCTCGTCATGGTCAACCTGTACCCGTTCGAGGAAACCGTCGCCTCAGGTGCCAACTTTGACGAGTGCGTCGAGCAGATCGATATCGGTGGTCCGTCGATGGTGCGCGCGGCAGCCAAGAACCACCCGTCTGTCGCGGTTGTGACCTCCCCGAAGCGCTACGCCGACGTTGTGGAGGCCGTGAAGAACGGTGGCTTTACGCTCGACGAGCGCCGCGAGCTCGCCCTCGAGGCGTTCACGCACACTGCGCGTTACGACGCCGCCGTGTCCTCCTGGCTCGCCTCCCAGCTCGAGAGCCAGGCTGCATCCCAGGCTGCGTCTGGTGCGCAGACCACGGAACTGCGCTACGGCGAGAACCCGCACCAGGCAGCCCGCCTGGAAAGCGACGGCTGGGGCATTGCCGCTGCGAAGCAGCACGGCGGCAAGGCAATGAGCTACAACAACTACCAGGACGCTGACGCCGCATGGCGTGCGGCTTGGGATCACAACCGTCCGTGCGTCGCGATTATCAAGCACGCCAATCCGTGTGGTCTCGCAGTTTCCGACGAGTCCATCGCGGATGCACACAAGAAGGCACACGCCTGCGACCCTGTCTCTGCTTACGGCGGCGTGATCGCTGCGAACCGCGAGGTTACCCTTGAGCTTGCAGAGCAGATCCACCCGATCTTCACCGAGGTGGTCATCGCCCCGTCTTTCGCGCCGGAAGCACTCGAGCTGCTGCGCACGAAGGAGAACCTGCGCCTGCTGGAGGTCACCCCGGAGCAACTCACCGAGGAACGCAAGCAGATCACCGGTGGTTGGCTGGTCCAGGAGCGCGACCAGTTCCAGGCCGACGGCGACGCCGCCGCCAACTGGAAGTTGGTTGCCGGCGACGCTGCCGACGAGCAGACCCTCGCCGATCTTGAGTTCGCGTGGCGCTCGGTGCGTTGCGTGAAGTCCAACGCCATCCTGATTGCCAACGACGGCGCATCGGTGGGCATCGGCATGGGCCAGGTCAACCGCGTCGATTCGGCCAAGCTGGCCGTTGACCGCGCGAACACACTGGACGAGGGCCGCAACCGCACCAACGGTGCCGTGGCAGCCTCCGACGCGTTCTTCCCGTTTGCCGACGGATTCCAGTTGCTTGCAGACGCCGGTGTGAAGGCCGTTGTCCAGCCCGGCGGATCCATCCGTGACGAGGAAGTCATCGCTGCAGCCAAGGAAGCCGGCGTGACCATGTATCTCACCGGCACCCGCCACTTCGCCCACTAACCCTCTGAAGGAGAGTACCTCCGTGTCCTCCAAGCTCGCCGCGCTTGCGCTCACCGCAGGTATTTCGCTTCCGGGCCTGCCGGCCATTCCCACCTACTCCGCGATTGATCAGATCCCGGTTGTAGGCCCGGCCATTGTGCAGACCTACAAGCAACTGCCGCCGCAAGTGCAGCGAGCCATCCACCTGCCGTTGCCGCTGACGGCACCGGCCGCCGCGAAGAGACAGCCGACGGGCAAGAGTGCCACGGAGGTTCAAGCGCAGCTTGATCAGCTTGTGCGCGACGTTGTTGCGCGACATGGTGGCCGCGCGACAGCATCTGTCGGTGGCATTACCGCAGGGGATAACCGCCCGGAGCCGGCATTTTCCACTATGAAGGTCCCGGTGGCTATTGGTGCGCTGCGCAAGAGCCCGGCAGCCTACCCGGATGCTGAGGTCGCCGTGACCCGCTCCGATAACCCTGCCGCGCACCGTATGTTTGGCCAGGTATCGGGCGCGGAACTCGACGGCATCATCGCCGAGGCAGGATCGCGGACCACCAACTCCGCGGGATACCAGATGGGCACGCTGTGGACCACCAGCGACCAGGCGGCGTTTGCATCGGGCCTGCGCTGCGTGAAGGGGCATGAGCCGGTGCTGGACATGATGGGGCGCGTCGTCGATTATCAGCGCTGGGGTGTAGGGCGCATCCCTGGTGCACGCTTCAAGGGCGGCTGGAACTACTACGAGAACGGGCACCTCGCCCGCCAGTTTGGCCTCATCCCTGGGCCGAACGGGGATATCGCAGTGGCGATCACCGTGCACAGCCCGAAGGGGCACGAGGGTAGTTTCGCCATGCTCAACGAGCTGGCGGACGGCATCGCAGCAATGCGCGGCGATCTGCCGACGGCCCGCTGCTAAACATGACGCCGCGACTGAGGTTTGCTGCAGCGCTGGTCGCCGCTGGGCTTGCGCTCAGCGCGTGCGGGGCAGGGGAGCGGGCCTCAGAACCAGCGACGGAAACTGTGACGGCAACCCACGTAATTACGCCGAGTTCACTCGCACCCTCGCCCGTCCCCGCGCCTGTTCTGGAGCAGTTGCAACCGCAGCTCCAAGCAGCAGTCGATGCCGTGGTTGCTCAATACGGGGGAACGGCAGAGCTCGCGGTGTCTGACGGCCGGGACGCAGTAGGATCGCCGGAACAAGATCCGCAGGTAGCGTGGTCAACTTCGAAGGTTCCGATCGCGGTCGCTGCGCTTCGCAAAGACCCTTCGCTACTTCCGGTTGCGGAGTCTGCGATTACCGCCTCAGACAACTTCGCAGCAGAAACACTGTGGGCGACGGTTGAGCCTGCGGAGGTAGAAGCAGTGCTGCGTGAAGCAGGAGTAGATCTCCCGATGAACACCGTTGTGCTCAGGCCTGGATTCACGGCTTTCGGTCAAACGCGATGGGGCACTCGTGAGCAGGCAGTGTTCGCCTCCAACCTGCGCTGTGTGGCGGGGGCCGACGAGGTACTCGACATGATGCGCAAGGTAGTGCCGGAGCAGCGCTACGGT
The DNA here is from genome assembly GCF_001815635.1 of Corynebacterium sp. HMSC075D04. Classification (NCBI taxonomy): domain Bacteria; kingdom Bacillati; phylum Actinomycetota; class Actinomycetes; order Mycobacteriales; family Corynebacteriaceae; genus Corynebacterium; species Corynebacterium sp. HMSC075D04. The sequence goes on along the minus strand of NZ_KV821342.1, from coordinate 36,560 downwards.
CTGGGGGTTTTGCCGGATGTTGCCTTCAAAGGTGGCTGGGGTCCGGGGGACGACGGGAAGTACACCGTGCGCCAGCTCGGCCTGTACAACGGCTACGGCATCGCGCTGACAGTTTCGCCCGCCGACGGCACCTATGCGACGGCCCAATTGATGGCAACTGATCTCACAAACGCTGTGCTCGAGCTGCAATTGGGCTCGCCAAATCCTGACTGTTCGGAGGCTGGACGATAGACTGCGGGGACAAACACCCCCGTAGCTTGGAGATTCCACGATGTCGAACCCAAATGCCAACCCCAACGATGAGTGGGCGGCATACACCCCGAAACCATCCGAATACGACGAGTGGGGACAACCACAGCAGCATATGCCCACCCAGCAGTTCCCGGCGCAAAGTTGGGAACAGCAGCAGTGGAGCCAACCTGCGTACGCGCCGGCGCCCGGCCCACAAGAGCCGAAGTCATCGAACCGGGTGCTCTACATCATCATTGGCGTGCTCGCCGTTGCCCTCCTGGCGGTCCTTGGCGCGTTCGCCGCGTGGAGCTTTGGCGGATCGTCCAGTGGCTCCAAGGAGCCGGTGACCTCCACTGTTGTGGAAACGTCGACGCGTGCTCCAGGTGGGGTCGCGACTGACGGCGCAAAGCCATCGGCGGCACCGTCGTCGGCAAAGCCAGACACTGACCGGAAGAACCGTACCTTCGGGGTTGGCGTGCCGGAAACGTCCGTCACAACTGAGGGCTTCGCGCGTGCCGTAGGTGATGATTTCCGCGCGTACTACGCGGAGCACGGAAAGACGCCGACCTCGCTGCGTAGCCTGAGCCCGAAGACCGGCCAGTACTACATGATGTCCTGCTCGCCAGCGCAGGGCGGTTTCCGCTGCACCGGCGGCAACAACGCCTCCGTCTTCATCAGCGAGCAGTAGAAGGAAACCGGGATGCAGCATTACAACCTGTACAAGACGCTCGAACTTGATCCGTCGGCTTCGAGCGAGCTGCTTGTCGACGAGCTCACGCAACGCCTCGACAGCGGCCTCACCTCCAACCCTGGTGGCGAGGAGGAATTGCGTCTGGCTCGGGAGATTCTGGGAGACCCGACTAAGCGCCAGATGTACGACTCTCGCTTGAAGGCCGACAGTGGCATGCCCATGAACGTGCAAAGCCTTCGGTCGCTGGCCGCCATGGCGTCACCGGCTGCAACGGCTGCACCGACCGCACCCGAAGCACCAGAAGCCCCCGAAGTTTCCGAACCAGCCGTTGTTCCCGGCTCTGGCGAAGGGGACAACACACCGGAGAAGTCGTTCGATGTGAAGCGTTGGTGGCCTATTGCTGCTGTCATTGCGGGTGTGCTCATCATTGCGCTGGTAGTTCCTCAGCTGGTTGGCTCTGGAGTGGGCTCGAGCGGACCTGAGAAGCTCGCCAACGAAATCGCCCAGCTTGATGAGGACGATAGGGCCGACTGGATGAATCAGCACGCCGCTGCTGGCCGTGCAGCGTTGCTTGAAAACAAGCTTGAGAACACGAGCATCGGATCATCCGACGATGCCGAGTACGCCGCGGGGGAGAGCTACGACCTGAAGGACCTCGTCGCAAAGAAACAAGGTGACGATGCGTCGGAGAATACCGACTACCTCGACCGTCTTTACGGGTTGAGTGGGATCAAGGAGGCGCGACTCGTTGGGATCAACACGGAGGTGAAAAACAAGGACGTCCATGCGACATCGGTCAATACCCAACTGTTTCTGTTCGCTCGAGATGGCGGCGACTGGAAGCTCTACGACATCTTTGACTAACACGGCGAGAGAACGAGGAGATTGAACATGAATAAGACGAAAGCAATCGCACTTCTTGGAGCAGGGCTGTTGACAGTTTCGCTGAGTGCCTGTGGCGGCGCGGATGAAACCGAAACGGAAGTGCTTGACCCAACTAAGCACGCAACTACGGCTGCGGAATCCCTTAAGCCACAGTGGAACAACAACGCACGCATGGCCGTCGATCCGTTAGAGGCGGCGCCTGAAGCAGCACGTGACTTGCCAGAAACAAGGTCACTTGGGATCGACAACCTCGACGTGTTCAATCCGACATTCAATCAGGCGGTCCCTGCAAAACTCGCTGTCACATCCTGGGACAAAGAAACCCGTGCGCTCGATCTGGACACGGGAGCGTTGTACGACGTCTCCCCGAAGAAGTTCGATGGCTCTGAGGACAAACGTATGACCACGACGATGATGCTGGTTGCCGACGACGGGAAGACCAAAGGCGCCAGCTTTGTGAAGACTGTGGAGAGTACGCAGGGCCTACAAACGGAGAAGGTAAGCCTTTCGACGTTCCTCGACGATTTTGCATCCTTTGACGAGCCAACCCTCACGGAAGTGGATTCGAAGAACCTCGACGCTAAGTCCGCCGGAATTATCGCGGCGAGTGCGGAGAAGATCTATCTCGCGAACATTCCGGAGGCCGGCTCGAAGAAACAAATCGATGTCGTTGCGGTGGATATCGCCTCTGGCCAAGAAACAAGGCATGAGCACATCGAGACCAATAATTTCTTCCGCGTGCTCGCGCAGAGCGGGGAGCCCGTGCTGTATTACGCAAGCAACGATGGGGATTTGAGGCGCCGAAACCTAGAGTCGGGCGAGGACGTTGAGATACGTAAAGGTTTCGCACCCGAAGCCGTGTGGCGTATCGGCGACGATGCCCTTGTGTACGGCAAGGATACTGCGGAACAGGAGCGCTGTACCGATGAGCCAACGAAGCCTTGTGAAGCGAAATTCCTTTATGTCAGCGGTGGCAAGGCAGATGAGGCAATGAGTGTGGAAACCAGAACCTACAGTTCTGTACCTGTGGTGCGGCGCAGCGGTGACGTCATTACGGCTATCTTCACCTCGCGAGCCGAGGGCATAGTAAAACTTCTCGTTCTGAAGCCCGAGTCTGGAGAAGTCCTGCTCGAATTGGGTAAGGATGAACTCAAGAAGTTGGACTTCGTCGACGCGATTTCGGACGGGGAGTCGATCTTTACCTACGACGGCAATCGAACTTCCCCGCGCGTTGCTCAAAGCGATGTGAAGACTAAGGAACTTATCACCGCTGATGCGGATGTGTTCCCGATTGATTCACCGTCAGGGGCCCGGATTTGGGGCGTGAAGCGAGACGACGGGGATTGGTTCGAGGCCCGCGTCGCGGTCGAGGATCTCGACAAGTTCTAAACTACGCGTCCTCGTCGCGCGATACTTGCGCGACGAGGCTGAGCATGCGCTCGGCGCGGCGATCCGGAAGGTCCGTATGCAGCACGTCCAGGACGGCATCGGCGATGGTGACGGAGGGGGCGGGCAGGGCGTCGTCGACAAGCGGATAGGGCGCCACGCCGGTGTTGTCGCGCATCTCGATGGCGGCGAGCGTCATGTGGAACGGTAGGTCGATGCGGGGGTCGTCGTCGCCAACGATCTGCGCCGCCAGGTCGCGGAAGATACCCTCCAGGCGTTGGCGTGCCTCGTGGTACTCGTCAAACTCCTCCGACTCCAACACCGGCAATTGGTAGAGCCGGCCGACGTTCCAATTCGAGGACAACAAGATACGGGTCTCGGCGGCGACGAGCGCCCAGAGCTTCACGGCTGCAGTTTCGTCGGTCTTGGCCAAGTCTGATGCGAGATCCAGCGAGGGCTGCAGCGTCCCCATGAGCAGCGTGAGGAAGATGTCGCGCTTGGAGGGGAAGTGGTAGTACAGCGACGCCTGACGGATGCCTACGGCGTCAGCAATGTCGTGAGTGGAGGTAGTTGCGAAGCCTTTGCGTGTGAAAAGTTCGGATGCGGCATCGAGGATTTCTTCGCGGGCGGTTGCGCCTTTGCGCCGTGGGCTTTGCTTGCGTGGTCGTCCGACCGAGTTCGCCATACCCTGCCTACCTTTCTGGGATACGCCACTACTTTAGAAGAAAAACACCCGCTCTCAACCCTCGCGGGGAGGGGAGTGCGGGTGCTTAGAGCCGAAGACTCTTACGCTGTCATCGTCAACCGGCTAATTAGCGGGTGGTGAACGGCAGAAGAGCCATCTCGCGCGCGTTCTTCACAGCGGTAGCGACCTGGCGCTGCTGCTGCGGGGTCAGGCCCGTGACGCGGCGGGAACGAATCTTGTGACGGTCGGAGATAAACAGACGCAGGGTCTCAATATCCTTGTAGTCGACGGTCTCGATGCCCTTTGCCTTCAGCGGGTTCTTCTTCGGGCGACGGGACTGCTCAATGCGCGGCTTACGCGAATTGTTGCGCTTCATAATTTGAGTCCTCCTTACCACGAAGACTTACGGACGCCAGGCAGCTCACCGCGGTGAGCCATCTCGCGCATACGGACACGGGAAACACCGAACTTGCGGAGGTAGCCGCGGGGGCGGCCGTCACGCGAGTCACGGTTGCGCACGCGCACCGGGGATGCGTCGCGCGGCTGACGGTTGAGCTCAAACTGAGCGTCCAGACGATCCTCGTCAGAGGTCTCCGGGTTCTTGATGATTGCCTTGAGCTCGTTACGACGCTCCGCGTAGCGGGCGACGATCTCTTTACGCTGCTCGTTCTTAGCGATCTTAGACTTCTTCGCCATGGATTATCGCTCCTCGCGGAATTCGACGTGCTTGCGAACTACCGGATCGTACTTCTTCAGCGTGATGCGGTCCGGGTTGTTGCGCTTGTTCTTGCGGGTGACGTAGGTGAAGCCGGTGCCCGCGGTGGACTTCAGCTTGATGATCGGGCGGATATCGTTACGTGCCATTAGATCTTCTCACCTCGTGCACGGATCTGGGCTACGACGGACTCGATGCCGTCGCGGTCAATGATCTTCAGACCCTTCGTGGAAACGTTCAGGGTGATGGTACGGCCCTCGGAGGGCAGGTAAAACTTCCGCTTCTGCACGTTGGGGTTCCAACGGCGCGAGTGGCGGCGGTGCGAGTGCGAGACGGTCTTGCCGAACGACGGCTGACGTCCCGTGACCTGGCAATGTGCCGACATGGGTTTCTTCCTTACTCTTCTTACCGCCCACGACTCGATCACGATGTGAGGAAAGCGCCAGGTGAGAAGCGGTGTGAGGGTCCGCTACCGGCGCAAATGCAATCGGTTGACGTAGGCGTATATGTGTACTTCGACAACAGCGAGAGACAACCCTACCGTCTTTGCGCCATTTCTCATAATCGCGTTTTGCGTAGTATGACACCCGTGAATGAACCCACCTATCGGAGAATCGTCGCTCTCGACGTCGCTCGAGGTATCGCAATTCTGGGCACATTGGCAACGAATATCTGGATCTTTGCCACCTGGCACCAGATGGACAGCGTCATGGAGCAGTATTTCGATCCGAACTTCACGCTCTGGGATGAGGTTCGCGCCGCTTCCACGAATGGAACTGCAGCAGAGGCCGCCGACGCGTTGTTCAATGCCGCAAGCGCGTTGGTCACGGACGGCAAGTTCCTGGGACTGCTCACCATCATGTTCGGCATCGGCATGGAGATCCAGCGCCAATCTGCAGCGAAACGAAACCAGCGCTGGCCCGGGCTGTATTACTGGCGCGCAATCTTCCTTGTGGTCGAAGGGCTACTGAACTACATCTTCATCTTCGAGTTTGATGTGTTGATGGGCTACGGCCTGACCGCCCTTGCGGTCGCGCCAATCATCGCGCGAAGCGAGCGCGTGCAAAAGGTATGGATGTGGCTCGCGCTGAGCGCACATGTCCTTGTCATGGTGCTGTTCTCCGTGGGCACCTATCTGCTCAACAGCATCCCGCTCGACGAGATCGAGGGTGGCGAGGATATCCCCACGTTTGACCAGTCGTTTGCGCTCTACACCGCAACCGACAGCTATCCGGCGATGGTGCAGGCGCGTATCGACGACTTCTTCGGCGGCAGGTTCGAAATCCCAATCATGTTCGTGATGGGCATCGGTGTGTTTCTCCTCGCGGCCAGGTTGTACCGCGCTGGATTGTTCCAACCTGCCGGGGCGGGGTTGCGTCGCAAAGTGATGCTTGTTGGCCTTGGTGTTGGTATCCCGCTGGACTGGGGGCTGCGCTTGTTTGCCACCGGCGCATCTGCTTCGTTGACGCGCTACGTCACCTCGACGGTAGTGGCGTTCGGTGTCCTCGCGCTCATCGCGGCCTTCTACATCCGCCGCGACAACACGCTTGGTGTGGTGGGAACCGGTTTGGCTGCAGTCGGTCGCACCGCGCTGACGTGCTACATCCTGCAGAATGTGCTCGCCTCTGTGGTGTTCTACGACTTCGGGTTTGGTCTAGCCCGGTACGTAGAGGGGCCTGCCGGCACCTTGCTCGTGTGTGGGGTTTATCTCGCGTTGTGTGCGCTGCTTGTTGCCTTCAGCATGTTGTGGCTGAAGCGCTTCCAGCGTGGACCGTTTGAAATTGTCATGCACCGGGCTGTCGACATGGTTGCGGCTAAGCAACGGCCAGCAGTGCAGCGGTAGCGGCAGTCACGGTAGCGGGTGCCAGGAGTAGGCCCCACAGGATGAAACCGCGCCACGGTACTGGGGCCTTTGCGCGGCGGAGTTGATCTGCCCACAGCAGTGTGGCGAGCGATGCCCATGGGGTGATCACCGGGCCGACATTGACGCCGATCAGGAGAGCCAGCACGCTGGCCGGATCGCTGACTGCAGGTTCGAGCATCAAAAACGCAGGGATGTTGTTGATCGCGTTCGCTGTGGTCGCGCCAGCAGCTGCAATTGCTAAGGGGTGTGTGCCGGCGAGTTGCTGCACGGCGGACGAAATATCGCTGATCTGCAGGGCCAGTGTCGCCACCGCGGAGAAGGCAGTGGCAAGGCTGAGCGCCGACCATGGGATGAGTGGAGCAATGCCGCCGCGCCGTCCGGTCGGGCCCACCGCACACCACATTGCGGTGGCGGCGACGGTGCTCGTCAGCCAGTAGGGGATCGGGCTGAGGAGTGCGAGGACGGTGACGCCCAGTACCGCGAGGGCGCCCGTTGGGCGTGGGAGGATCGACGACGCTTCGGGCATAGGTTCGGCTGCTGCGCTGCGGTATATCGCCCGGGCTGCGTAGGACGCTGCCACTGCGACCGCCACTGCCATGGCTGCAGGGGCGGCGGCGAGTTTCACGTATTCACCGGTGGTGGAAAACGCGTCGCCGCCCACCGCCAGCAAATTCGTCAAGTTGGAAACCGGCAAAGGCATGGACGCAAAGTTGGCAATCCACACCACGGAAAGCGCCACCGCCGGCACCGGGAGGCGGAAGCGGGAGGCGAGTTGCACCGCCAGCGGCGTCAGCATGATCGCAGTGGTGTCGAGTGAGAGGAACGCCGTTGCGGCGACACACAGTGCGAGAAACCCCGCCAGAACGATCTCTCTGCGTGACGTCGTGCGCTGCAACGCGCCAACCAGCCACTCGAAGGTGTGCACACGAGCAGCGAGATTGACGACGACAGACATGCCGGCCGCGAAACCGAGTACTGGAACAAGCCGAAGGGCAACTTCAGTGGCGTCGTTCAGGGACACTGCGGCGAGCACGGCGAGACTGGCGATTGCTGCCAGCGGCAAAGAAAACGAGGAAAGATTCATGGCGGGGTTGAGGGTAAGTGGTGGATGAGCAGGGCGGAGGTCGTCGATAAGCAAGTTGCAATGATTAGGTCGCAGCGTAAGTGAGCTGTATGCTATTTCGAGTTGTCCGGCAACCGTCGGATGAAAAGACCATTTCGCACCCAACTCGGGCACGATCCTTAATGTAAGGAACCGACCCGTAGTTCAATCCTGAGGGAGACGAATACTAATGAGGAAAGACATTCACCCGGATTACCACCCGGTGATTTTCCAGGACGCGAACACGGGCCACAAGTTCCTGACGCGCTCCACCCTGACTTCCGCACGCACCGAGCAGTGGGAGGACGGCAACGAGTACCCGCTCATCGTGGTTGACGTGACCGCAGAGTCTCACCCGTTCTGGACTGGCGCTCAGCGTCTCATGGACACCGCTGGCCGTGTTGAGAAGTTCAACCAGCGTTTCGGTGGCATGGCACGCCGCAAGAAGAAGTCCGCTAACTAAAGGGCGTAAAGGAGCACAATCATGGCAACCCCTAAGTTCAAGATGTCCCGCGCTAACACGCGCATGCGCCGTTCCCAGTGGAAGGCCAACAACCCTGACTTGGTCAACGTCAAGATCGACGGCCGCGAGGTGCAGATCCCGCGTCGTCTGGTCAAGGCAGCTCAGGCTGGCCTGATCGACGTCGAGCAGTTCTAAGCTTCCGCAAGGTAAAACTCGCGCAAAAATACCGGGTTCCCACAGGTGGGGCCCGGTTTTTTAATGCCGTTTTCACTCTTAGAGGAAAACAAGTCATAATATCCGCATGAAAATTCTCGTTGCCGATGACGAACAGGCTGTGCGCGAGTCACTGCGTAGGTCGCTTCGTTTCAACGGATACGACGTTGTCCTCGCCGTAGATGGTGAGGATGCGCTCGACCAGATCCGGTTAGAACAGCCGGATCTGACCATTTTGGACCTTATGATGCCAAAGCTTGACGGCCTCGGTGTCTGCCGTACGCTGCGTTCTTCGGGCTACGATGGCCCGATTCTTATGCTGACGGCGCGCGATGGTGTCGCGGACCGTGTGGCTGGCCTCGACGCTGGTGCGGACGACTACCTGCCTAAGCCGTTTGCGCTTGAGGAGCTGCTGGCCCGTGTCGGTTCGCTGCTGCGTCGCTCCCGTGCGGAGTCGCGCCACAGTGAGCAGAAGGATTCGACCACGCTGAAGTTCGAGGACCTGACCATGGATACCTCGACGCGTGACGTGTTCCGCGATGGCCGACCGATCTCGCTGACTCGTACGGAGTTTGCGTTGCTGCACTTGCTGATGCAGAACCCACGCCACGTATTGGCCCGTCAGACCATTCTTGAGGAAGTGTGGGGCTACGACTTCCCAACCTCGGGCAACGCCCTGGAGGTTTACATCGGTTACTTGCGTCGTAAGACTGAGGCTGGCGGTGAATCTCGCCTTATCCATACTGTGCGTGGTGTGGGTTACGTGCTTCGGGAGACTGCTCCGTGATGTTGCGCGTCGCGTCTGGCGATGCCTATGAGACCCGCCTCGGGGCAGGTCATTCCTTGCGCCTGAAATTGGCGGTGTTGTCCGGCTTCATTGTCGCGGCTGCGATTGGGCTCACGACGATGCTTGGCATGTGGCTGTCTACCAAGACCCACGAAGGCGTGTTGGATACCGAACTGCGGAGCAAAACGTTGGGGTTGGCGCGCCAACTCGACGGGGCGCCGGAGGACCAGATTCGTTCTGAGATTGCGGCGTTTCGGCGTTCGAACCCGTTGACAAGCGTTGCGGTCTCGGCGGCAGACTCTAACCTGTTTTGGGGCGATCCCATTTCCATTTCGGGGCCGTATTTGCGTACGGAAAGCGGCGATGCGGTGTCCGTGCGTTCAGTCAACGGTAAGCGCGTTGTCGTGCGTCAAACACCGGATGGGATGGTGGTTGCCGCGTCCCGGACAGAGGACCCATACAACCGCATCTCTGGGAGCCGAGCGGCGGCTGGGCTGGTCGTTATCGGCGTAGGCAGCCTGGTGGCGTGGATTTCTGGTGCGCTCATATCGGCGGTGGGTCTGACTCCGGTGCGCAGGCTGCACCGCGAGCTAGACAACGCCAATGAGTCGAGCGGGCCACGCGAACTTCCGGTGGAGGGCGACGACGAATTTGCGGAGGTTACCTCTTCCATCAACTCCTTGGTGAGGTCGTTGGAGGAGTCCAAGAAGCGTCAGGCGCAATTGGTGGCGGATGCGGGCCATGAGCTCAAGACGCCGTTGACATCGATGCGCACCAACATTGAGTTGTTGATGATGTTGCATAACTCCGGCCGTCAGGACCAGATTTCGGCCGAGGACCGGGCCGATCTGGAACGTGATGTGCTTGCCCAGATGGAAGAGATGTCGATCCTGATCGGCGACCTGGTCGACCTTTCCCGCGACGAGTCGCATGAGACCGAGCCGGAGGATTTTCGCCTCGACGAGGTGCTCGAAGAGGCGCTGGACCGTGTGCGTCGTCGTCGCCCCGATGTGACGTTCTTGTTTCACGCCGACCCGTGGGTCATTCGTGGTGATCGTTTTGCCATGGGACGTGCTCCGATCAACTTGATCGATAATGCTGCGAAGTGGTCGCCGGAGGGTGGTGCAGTGCGTGTGTCGCTTAAGGCGGCGAAGCGCAACGCGGTGCTTATTGTCGACGACTCGGGCCCCGGCATCCCACCCGAGGAGCGCGAGAAAGTCTTTGAACGGTTCTACCGTTCCCCGGAGTCGCGCGCTATGCCGGGTTCTGGCCTGGGATTGGCGATTGTGAAACAGGTGATGGACCGCCACGGTGCGACAATCGTGGCGGAAGAGTCGGATGACGGTGGCGCCCGTTTCCGGGTGGTGTTCCCGGGACGTCCTCCGGAGGACGAGACGGCTGAGGATCTTATAGTCGAAGACGAGAACGAGACCCGCGTCATCCCGAAGAAAAGCTACAGCTAAACCTGTACAGAAAACGTACAGAAAACGCTACGTTCTATTTGGTGAGGTCGCAAGCACCGCCACAGCGCGGTAGGGCATACTCGCAATCCATGAGCAACACGCGTGATTTCGGAGAGCACCCCAACGAAGAAACCTCGAGCTTTCCGCACCAGACAACTGAAAACTACGCACAGGCACCATATGTGCCAAGCGGTGGCGTGTACACGGTGCCGCCACAATCCCAGGCCCCGAAGCGTCGCGCAGGCGTAGGAACCGCCTTTGCGGTTGCGTTGGTGACCGCCCTCGCGGCCGGTGCCGGTGCGGGTTACGTTGCGGGGTCGGCGGGATCGTCGCAAAGCGCAGATGCTCCGAGTGGAGAGCAGGCGCAAGAAAACGCCCTGGAGAATCCCTCTGTGTCGAATGCCGCGGAGGCTCCAGATGGATCGGTAGAGAAGGTGGCGGCGCAGGTGCTGCCGTCGGTGGTGTCCATTGAGGTGGCCACGCGCTCTGGTGGGGCGGAGGGATCCGGCTCCATCATTTCCTCTGATGGGTATGTGCTGACCAACCACCATGTGATTGCCGCAGGTGCGCAGCCGGGGACCGAAATTCAAGTCACGCTCAACGATGGTTCTCGCCACCGCGCGCAGTATGTTGCCTCCGATGTGAACACCGACATTGGCGTGCTCAAGATCGAGGGCGTAGACAACTTGCCGGTGGTGCAGTTCGGCAATTCTAACGACCTGCGCGTGGGCCAGCAGGTCGTGGCGGTCGGCTCGCCGTTGGGTCTGTCTGCGACGGTGACCTCAGGTATTGTCTCTGCGCTCAACCGGCCGGTGCGCGCGAGCCAGGGTGGCGGCGAGAGCTCGCTGATGGACGGCATCCAGACGGATGCGGCGATCAACCCCGGTAACTCGGGCGGCCCGTTGGTGGATATGAACGGCAACCTGATCGGTATGAACTCGGCGATTGCGTCGCTGTCCCAGAGCAGCTTTGGCGGAGAGAGCTCCGGCGGTTCGATCGGTCTTGGGTTCTCCATTCCGTCGAACTTTGCCAAGCGAGTGGCGGACCAGCTGATCCGTAATGGTGAGGCGACGCAACCGATGCTGGGTGTGCAGGTCAGCATCGCCCAGGCCATCACTGGCGGCGCTGTGGTTGCTGCGGTGGAGCCGGGCAGCCCCGCGGAGCAGGCGGGCCTGAAACGGGGAGATGTGATCACGCGGTTGAATGACCGACTTATAGATTCAGCCGACGCGTTGATTGCCGCTACCCGTTCACAGGACTTTGGCCAGACAGTGACGCTGCAAGTGGAGCGTCAAGGAGAAGGTGAGCCGATTCCGGTAGAGGTGACCCTCAGCACAGAGTAAGTTCTTTAGAGACTTGCAATAATTTCTCACCGCGCTGACGGACGGGAGCCCGTTTTACGATGACTGAACTGTATGACTCGGTTGATCTTGCTGATCTGGACATGAACGAGCCGGACGATGCAACCCTTCGTGCCTCTGAGCTGGAGCAGGCTGCGCCGGAATCGCCGCGTGCCATTGTTGTGCTGGTGGGGGATCGTCGATACGACGCCCCCGGCGACAACACCGACAAGATGGTGGTGGAGCTCCTTAGCGAGTTCAATTACCGGGTTGACGGTGTGGTGCGGGTGAAGTCGAAGAAGTCCGACATCCGCAAGGCGATTGAGACCGGTGTCGTCGGTGGTGTGGACTTGGTGCTCACGCTCGGCGGTACGGGTGTTGGCCCGCGCGATAAGACGCCGGAGGCGACGCGCGGCATCATCGATAAGGTGGTGCCGGGGGTGAGCCAGGCGATTCGGGCGTCGGGGCAGGCATGTGGCGCGGTTGATGCGTGCACCTCCCGCGGCATTTGCGGTGTATCCGGCTCTACGGTGGTGGTGAACCTGGCGTCGAGCCGTCAGGCGATTCGCGATGGCGTATCGACGATTGCCCCGCTGGTCACCCACCTCATCGGCGAACTCAACCAGTACTCGGTGTAGATAGCGCGCGGTGACAGTGCAGATGGAACGCAAGAGAAGAAGAGTCGTGCGTCGTGCGGATGTGGATTACGACCGCACGGCGGATAAGGCGCCGTCGCAACAACGCAAAAGCCCGGCGTTCGACGGCGAGCGCGAAGTGCTACTCGATGACGAAGAGCCGGGCTTGACTGGCCGCGCCTTCTACGAAGAGCAGCGGCCGCCGCATCACGGGGATTAGTTCAGCGGCTTCTGGGTGGAGTTCGGGTTCTGGTTGGACAGCAGGTCGCGGATTTCCGCGAGCAGCTCGGTCTCGGTCGGAGCCGGCTCCTCTGGGTCGACGCCCTTGTGACGCTTCTGTGCCTCGTCGAGCTTGTTCATCGGCATGACCAGCAGGAAGTAGATCACTGCAGCGATGAGCAGGAAGTTGATGATTGCGGTGATCAGTGCACCGAAGTCAACGAAGGTAGCCTCGTTGCCCTCACGGACGAAGAAGCCGAGGCCGGAGTAGTCCACGCCGCCGAGGGCTGCGAGGAACGGGTTGATGATGGAATCGGAAAATGCGGTGACGACAGCGGTGAAAGCTGCACCAATCACAACGCCAACGGCAAGGTCAATGACGTTGCCGCGCATGATGAAATCTTTAAAACCTTGAAGCATGTTAGGGAATACTAGGCGGTTGTATATGACGACTCAAAAGTAAGGTCAATGGGCCATCCAGCGAGGCTGCAGCAACGGCTTCCGCTTGAGACTGCCGAAATAGCACAAGAACTGTACCTTTCTCACCTGATGTGACCACGCGCCCGCCAGTTGCGACAGTGCGCGGCCCTTGTGCGATCACGTCCACCCGTGCACCGTGATGCAGCAGCGGAATGATGTCTGATTCCGCGACCGGAACTGGCACCAGAGAGAACTCTTCGCCGGGTGGTTCCTCCGCAACCAAGGTTGCGGTGAGATCCGGTCCGACAAGGCGTGTGGAGGTCACCACCTCACCAGCTGATGCCGCCGCGGCAAGAAGCTGGCCCTCCGCCAGCGCGAGATCAGACAGTGCCCCCTGCGGTACTGCGTCAGCTGGAAGTCGCCGCAGGGCTACGTCCTCGCCGGTGAGGGTCGTGCCGGGCGCAACCTCACGGGCAAAGACAACCACCGCTGGATCATTGCGTGACACACCGACGATGACGTGCAACGCCGCGGCGATGACAAGCACCACCGCAACGATGCGACGAATGATGACAGACCGGCGGTATCCGGGCGTGCGCAACTGCGCGAACTGTGCGTGAAGGTCCATAGGTATCTGACGGACCCTGCACTACCCCGGTTCCCTCAGACCCTAAAAAATCCGCTTGGGGTGATGATGTAGTCCACGGGTTGGTCGTGGTCGTCGCAAGGCACGGCGTCCACGATGTCCTCGTCGTAGACCACCGCCGCCACCGGTACGTCGAGTCCTGCAAGCGCACGGTCGTAATAGCCTTTGCCTTTACCTAGGCGCATCCCGCCTCGGTCCACCGCGAGTGCCGGCGCGACGATCAACCCGCACGAGCGCAGCACCCGGGAGGTGAATCTCGCGCCGGTGGGCTCGACGACTCCGAGCGCACCGGCTGCACCGGCGTCGTCGGCTGCGGCTGGGGACCACGCCAGCTCGCCGCTGCTGAGCGAGATTGGCAAGAACACCGTGCGGGCGGGCCCGGTAAGACGTGTCGCGAAATCGGCTGGGCCCGGCTCAGTAGCCAACGGGTTGTAGGCCGCGATGTTGGTCCCCACCGCATTCGTCTCACGCAAACACGCCAGTGTGTGCGACACAATCGCGTCGTCAAGTGACTGCTTACGTGCAGTGTCTGCGGCTAATTCGCGCCGGGTGGAGAGGTGAGCTCGTCGCAAAGCATCTTTTGCATTAACGGCTGGTGTGGATTGAGACACGGAACTCCTTGGGTCGCTCACCGGGTTTACAGGGGCGTCAGGTTAAGCTCATGACTTATGCGGAATTCTACTGACCACACTGCTGCGGCCCCGGCTGCCACGGACGGCAACGCGTTTTCGTTGAAGACGGTTGTTGTTCCTGCTGCTGGTATGGGGACGCGTTTTTTGCCGGCGACGAAGACTGTGCCGAAGGAGTTGCTGCCGGTGGTGGATACTCCGGGCATTGAGTTGATCGCCCAGGAGGCTGCGGCCTGTGGTGCGCAGCGTTTGGCGGTGGTGGTGGCGCCGAATAAGGAAGAGATCATGCGCCACTTCGGTGACTTTGCCGAGTTGCAGGATCTCATGGTCGCGCGCGGCAAGGAAGAGCAGGCTGAAAAGGTTGCTCGTGCTGGCGAGCTGATTCAGGCTGTTGCGGTTGAGCAGGATCAGCCCCTCGGCCTGGGTCATGCTGTGGGGTGTGCGGAGCAGGCGCTTGACGACGACGAAGATGCCGTGGCCGTCATGTTGCCGGATGATCTTGTGCTGCCGATGGGGGTGATGGACAAGATGGTCGAAGTGCGCAATCGCCTCGGTGGGTCTGTGCTGTGCGCGTTTAACGTCTCGCGTGAAGAGGTGTTTAACTACGGCGTGTTTGATGTTGAGGATGCGGGGGAGTCCTTTGATGGCATCGAGGTGTTGAAGGTGCGTGGCATGGTGGAAAAGCCTGCCGTGGAGGATGCGCCGTCGACGCTTGTGGCTACTGGCCGGTACTTGTTGGATCGTGGCATTTTTGATGCGTTGCGTCGTATTACCCCGGGTAAGGGTGGCGAGCTGCAGTTAACTGATGCGATTGAGTTGATGATCTCTGAAGGCCACCCGGTGCATGTGGTGGTTCATGAGGGCAAGCGCCATGACCTGGGCAACCCGGGTGGTTATATTCCGGCGAATGTGGACTTTGGTCTGCACGACGAAAAGTACGGGCCGGCGTTGTACACGGCGTTGAAGAAGATCATCACCGAATACGAAGCAGAACACCCCGAACTGACAAACTAAGGCGAAAGTAAGGCGGGTACATCCATGCGCAGCGTTGAGGAGCAGCTTGCAGCGGTGATTGATGCTGCCGTTGCGCCGGAGCCCATCCGCGTCGCACTCACTGATGCCCTCGGGCTGCGGTGCGCGGAGGAAATCGCCGCCACCCGCCAGGTTCCCGGTTTTGCTCAGGCTGCCATCGACGGGTTTGCGGTTCGCGCCGTCGACGTCGGCGGTACCGCAGGTCTGCGCAGGCGACCAGCAGCTGGCGCCGAGGATGAGTCCGAAGCGGACGCCGAAGAGCAGAAGGCCCCGCGCCCGGCGCCCGATCGTGCGCTGCCGGTCGTCGGTGAGGTGCCCGCCGGATCTCAGAAGCCGCTGCGCCTCCAACCGCGCCAGGCGGTGCGTGTGGCCACGGGCGCACCACTGCCCACCCTGGCTGATGCTGTGCTGCCGCTGGAGTGGACCGACCGCGGCCGCAAGCGCGTGACTCCGCTGCGCCCCGTGCGCACCGGTGACTTTGTGCGCAAGGCCGGCGACGATATCCAGCCCGGCGACGTTGCCGTGCGCCAGGGCACCATCTTCGGTCCCGCGCAGGTGGGACTGGCGGCTGCGGCCGGTCGTGACAAGGTGCTCGTCTACCCGCGCCCGCGAGTGACGGTGATGAGCTACGGTCTGGAACTCGTCGATTTGGAGCGCGATCCTGGTTTGGGTCAAGTCTTCGACATCGCTTCTTACGCTGTGGCTGCCGCTGCTGAAGAGGCTGGCGCTGAGGTGCAACGCGCGGGCATCATCAACGCGGAGCCGCGCCGCATGCGCGAGACCATCGCCGGTTACGTGGATAAGAGCGAGTGCATCATCATCACCGGCGCCGTCGGTGGCTCCGGTGCTGCGGCGATCCAGGAGATCCTGCGCGAGATGGGGCAGATCGACACCACCCGCGTTGCCATGCACCCTGGCTCCGTTCAGGGCTTCGGCGTGCTGGGGGAGGAGAGGATCCCGGTGTTCCTCTTGCCCTCGAATCCGGTGAGCGCTCTGGTGATTACGGAGACCATCGTCCGGCCACTCATCCGCCGTGCCCTCGGGGCGCCGACGATCACGCGTCAGACGGTGCGTGCGCGTTCGTTGCGTCCGATGGAGTCCATCGACGGTCGTCGGGGCTACATTCGCGCCCGCCTCATGCGAGACAGCGAGACCGGCGAGTACCTCGTGGAGCCGCTGAGCGTGCTCGACGCCGGCCCGACCCACTTGCTGGCTGGGTTTGCGGAGGCCAACGCCATGATCCACTTGCCAGAGGGTGCCACCCACGTGCGCCCGGGCGACGAGGTGGACGTCGAGTTCATCCGGCAGCGCAGCTAGCGTGTTTGCCATGTTTCGCCCGCCCACACCGGGCTGGCCAGAACTGACCCCTGCCGTCGGGCTGCCGGACGGTGCGCGTGTGCAGTTGCGTCCGCTGCGCGGTAGTGATGGGGCGGATTGGTGTGAGACGCGCGTCGTCGATAGGCAATGGCTCGCGCCTGTCGAGCCCACAGTGGACGGCACCTGGGAGGACGCCCACTCGCATGCAGCGTGGCGCAACTCGTGGCTCAACCTCAAACGCATGGCGCAGCAGGGCACGGTGGTGCCGATGGTCATCGAGGTCGACGGCGCGTTTGCCGGCCAAGTGACGTTGGGCAACATCCAGCACGGGATCGTCTCCGAATGCTGGATCGGCTACTGGGTGCATTCGCCATATATGGGGCGCGGGGTTGCGTCGGCGGCGTGTGCACTCGGCGTGGATCACGCCTTTGGGCGCGTGGGCCTGCACCGTGTGACGGCGACGTATCTGCCGGGCAATCCTGCCTCTGGCAAGGTGCTGCGCACCAACGGCTTTGTGGAGGAAGGCTATTTGCGACGCAACCTGCACATCGACGGGCAGTGGCGTGACCATCACTTCGTCGCCATCAATATCGACGACTATCCCACGACCGCGGTGCAACGGCTCCGCCGCGCGGGTCGGCTTGTCTAGGTTGTCTGGTTTTTGAATTCCTTTCCGCGACCACGGCGCGCCAACCCGCCGAGTATCGGTTGTGCCGATACCGTGGCGTGAAGTGTCTATTGGGTGCATATAGTTGCGGAAAGGTCTGTGATGGGCAGCTCGAGCTTATTGATCGTTTTGATCCTCATCGTGTGGGTGATCGTGCTCGCGCCGTTGGCGGTGGGGAATAACAAGCCGATTCGCCGCTCCGGTGAGGGCTACGAAGAGACGCGCGTGCTGCACAAAGGTGGCGACGCCCCCATGGCAACCCGCCGTCGCCCGAAGCTGACCCAGGCTGACATCCACCGCCACGACGACGCAGATGACGATTACGAGGTTGTCGAGGCTGTCGCCGAGGAGGAGCAGGTGCTTATCGACGACGCCCCGAACCTGCGCCTCTTCAAATCCGCACAGGCCGAAGACGCTGCCCAGGACGACAACACCGTCGATGGCGAAGTTATCGAGCACGTCGCCGACGAGGCTGACGCTGAATCCCAGGACGAGGCTGCACCCGCCGAGTCTGAGGAATCTGTCGAGACCGCTGAATCTGCTGAGACCGCCAGTGTTGTCGCCGCAGAGGCTGGCGGCTCGACCGCAATCTCCGTGCTCGTCCAGAACGAAGAGGGCGCTGAAGACACCGCTGAAGAAGCTGTCGAGGAAGAGCGCTACGAGCTCGACGAGACGTACACCTCGCCGGTGGACCTGGGCTACGCCACCGCAGACACCGTCACAGACGCAGACACGGACACAGGCGCAGAGGCTGAGGTCGCTGACGCTGAAGGTGCGGAGGGCGCAGAGGACAACGCGGACGCTGTCGAGGCCGTCGACGCTGAGGATGCTGTGGACGCAGACACAGACGCTGAAGACGCGGCCGAAAACGATGTCGTCGACGAGGCAGACATCGCATTTGCGGCGTCGCGTCGTGGCCGCGGTGGCTACGACCCACAGCGCGAGCAGGCAGCCAAGGCCACGCGCCAGCAGCGCCGCCAGCGCACGCTGCTCGGTCTGCTTGCAGCGTGTGTGATCACGTTTGTGGCCGCGTTCGTCGCCGGTGGCTGGGTGTGGGCGCTCAACATCGTCGCGCTCGGCCTGACCGCGTGGTACATGATCGCACTGCGCCACACCGTGCTGCAGGAGCGCGCACTGCACCAGCGTCGTCTCCGCCAGCTGCGTCGCGCGCGCCTGGGTGTCGCTCTGGGTGATGAGGCCAACTCGCGCGAGCGCGTTGCTCGTCGTTACTCGGGTTCGGTGATCCTGGATCTTGATGACGACAGCCCCGACTTCGACGCACTGCCCGTTTCTCGCTTCACTCCGCCAGAAGACGACCACGACCGGGCCGACTACCGCGATATCCGCGACCGCTTCGCTGCACGCGCCAGCTAGGGCTTATAACCAGGCGATTTAACCACATCGGGTTGCAGGAGTAACGTGGCAATCGCCTTCAAGAGGCGCCCTTGAGGGGCTATAGCTCAGTTGGTAGAGCGTCGCGTTCGCAATGCGAAGGTCAGGGGTTCGATTCCCCTTAGCTCCACTTTCCGCCCCGCACGATAGAACGATCGTGCGGGGCTTTCGCTATGGAAAGGATTGGTCACAGTGTCCGCGCAGTGCTCATCGTTGCGCTGCTAAACCTCGCGTACTTCTTCGTTGAGTTCGTCGCTGCGATATCGATTGGTTCCGCATCATTGTTTGCGGACTCGGCCGACTTCCTCGAAGACACCGCTATCAACCTGCTCGTGTTTGTTGCGGTTGCATGGCCTGCTTCGAGGCGACGCGCTGCCGGCAGTGTCCTCGCCGCCCTGATCTTGATCCCGGCGGTGGCAGCCGTGGTGACTGTGGTGGTCAAGATTTTGAACCCAGAGCCACCCTCACCGGAAGGGCTGACCGGTGTTGCGCTCGGCGCGCTGGCGGTCAACCTGATCTGTGCCGTGATCCTGCTGCGGCTGCGCGACGAAGGCTCGTCGCTTGCCACCGGCGCGTGGCTCGCGGCACGCAACGACGCGTTGGCCAACGTGCTCATCATCGTCGCGGGATTGCTGACCTTCGTGTGGCACACCGCGTGGTTCGACATCATCGTCGGCGCGATCATCGCTGCGGTGAACTTTTCGGCAGCGAAGGAAGTGTGGGAGGCCTCCCGTGAGGAGTACGACTCGGTCGAGGACGCCTTCGCCAAAATGGACGACGACTAGTCCCACACTCCGGATCTGCCGCGCTTCCACGTGCCGATGAGGTTCGTGTCCAAGATGCCGGTGGACTCCATCAGCGCGTACATGGTCACCGGTCCGACGAAGGTGAACCCCCGCTTCTTCAGGTCCTTCGCTAACTGCGCAGACTCGTCGGATTGTGTCGGGACTTCCGCCATCGTGCGCGGGGCAGGGGTTGTTTCCGGCTTGTAGGACCAGATGAACTCGCCCAGGTGCGTGCCCTCCTCGTGCAGGGCAAGTGTTGCCTTGGCGTTGGTCACGGCGGCTTGGAGTTTGCGACGGTTGCGGATCAAGGTGTCGTCGTCAAGCAAATGCTCAATGCTCATGCCCGCGACCACCTCCGGGTCGAAGTTTGCGAAGGCGTCGCGGAACGCATCGCGCTTTTGCAGGATCAACCGCCACGACAAACCCACCTGGAAGCCCTCGAGGCAGACGCGCTCAAACATGCCCCGCTCGTCGCGTACGGGGTCGCCCCACTCGGCGTCGTAGTAGTTGCGCAGCAGGGGATCGGTTGCCGCCCACGGCGGGCGGGCACGGCCGTCTTCGCCGACGACGGGCCATCCTGCGGTGTCTGGAAGTTGGTCAGTTTCGTTCATCTTGTTTTCACTCATAACTATTGGACTCGTTTCTACCCCGTTTGGTTCCACGGGTACGCTCGTTGGCATGAATAGGCCTGCCGTACGCGACTTTGCGCTGCTCCTTCTGCGTCTTGTCCTCGGCACCGTATTTGTCGCCCGCGGGTTTCAACACTGGTTTGACACCGGCATGGCGCAAACCGGGCGCGATTTCGCGGCACTCGGGGTGCCGCAGCCACAACTGTCCGCATACCTGACTGGTACCGCTGAACTTATCGGTGGGGCGTTTTTGGCAGTGGGGCTGCTCACCACAATCGTCGCGTCGGTGCTGGCGCTGCTCGTGCTCGCTGCGGGGTATTTCGTGCACCTGGATAACGGGTTCTTCGTGGAAAACGCCGGGATCGAGTACCCGCTGGTGCTAGCTGCGGCGTTGTTTATCATCATCGTGTTCGGCACCGGTCGTGCGAGTTTGGATGGGGTGTTAACGCGTGCTTAGCCACGAGGAAGTTCAGGCAGCGCTGTCTGCGCGTATCGACGGCGAACCGGCGGGTATCGACGACGCCGTCGTCGACGCACACCTGGCGAGCTGTGATGAGTGCCAGGCCTTCCTCGACCAGGCCCTGGTGCTCTCCCATGAGTTCGTGCCGCAGGAGCGTCCCGCGATGGCCCCGCCGCAGGATCTGTCAGAGGTGATCCTGGCAAGCGTGGACGACGAATGGCGCAAGCTCTCGCAACGGCGCGCTTTCGGCCTTGCCATCGGGCGCACTCTGCTTTTCGCCATGGCGGTGGCGTGGGTGCTGTGGGCCATCAGCCTCATCGTTGCGGGTGGGGAAGAGCCGGTGGTGGCGTCTAGCGCGTCTGTACGCCTCGGTGTGGCGCTCGCGCTGGCGTTTACGGCGTGGAAGCCGCGTCAGATCCCGGGCGTGCTGCTGATCGTGGGGTCGATGTTCACCTTCACGGTCGGCTTCGCGGTGCGCGACGCGGTCCTTGGCGCGGGTGAGTTTGAACCCGCTGCGGTACTCATCCCGTTTGTCAGCGTGATCGCGCTGGTGTGGACGTGGTTCGCGGATCGCGGCGGGGAAGTGCGCCGAGCGTGGCGCATTCTCGGCGCCAACCCGTTGTAGTTATTTCCAGCTGGTTATTTCCAGCTCGGCAGCCACATGAGGGATTCGTAGTAGGAATCCGGGATGCGCAGGCCGTAGAAGATCGGGGACCAGTAGAAGAAGCTTGCCGCGACCAAGGCGATGTAGACCACGGCAGCGAGTTGGCCCCAGCGCATCTCAAAGCCTGCGACCTTGTTGACCCAACTCCACGTCACGGGTCCGCCCTTCTTCGCAAGGTTGCCCACCGCCAGTGCAAGCAGCACCGCCGTAAACGGCACGAGAGCAGTGGCGTAGAAGAAGTACATCTGGCGGTCGAATGCAGCCAGCCACGGGAGGAAACCGGCGGCGAAGGCGATCACCGGAACGATGACGCGGAAGTCCTTGCGGGTCAGCCAGACCCAGCACGCCCAGAGCAGGACTGGCACGGTGAGCCACCAGATGGCAGGGGTGCCGAACATGTAGATCATCTCGCGGCAGGTGCCATCGCCCGGGGCGACCTTGCACTCCAAGTCAGTGGCGGAGTAGTAGAGGATCGGGCGCGCAGAGACGAGCCATGCCCACGGCTTGGAATCCCACGGGTGAGAGTGCCCACTCGAGGAGGTCAGGGATGCGTGGAAGTTCAGGACGGAGAAGTGGTAGTACAGCCAGCCAGCGACGGAATCGGGCAGGTTTGTCAGCCAGGGCCAGTCGGAGCCGGCGATGGTGCCGTCGGCAAGCGAGTGGCGGTACACAGAGGTCTCGGATGCGAACCAGGCGCGCCAGGACCAGATGTAGAGCAGTGCCGGGATGAGCACGATCGAGGCGAGTGCGGCTGGGACGTCGCGAAGCAAGGTGCCAGCGACCGGCTTTTCCACGCCGTAGCGGCGGCGCAGGTAGAGGTCCCAGAACGACGACAGCAGGCCGAAGAACATGATGTAGTACAGGCCTGACCACTTCACCGACAGCGCAAGACCAAGGGCGACACCGGTGGCGAAGCGCCACCAGCGGAAGCCCATCCGTGGGCCGAACGGGCCGGTGCCGTCCAACTTGCCGGCCAGCCAGGCATCGTGCCAGCGGTGGTGCACCTCGCGCATGTCGCCGGCGAGCGTCCAGGCGGCAATGACGATAAACAGGACCTGGAAGATATCCAGCATGCCGAATTTGGCTGCGACGAGCAGGACGCCGTCGAAAAGCGCGATGATGCCCGCGACCACACCGATAGAGGTGGACTGGCTCACGCGGCGCGCGATGAGGAACACGAACACGATCACCGCGGTGCCAAACAGTGCGGTGATGATGCGCCAACCCAAAGGCGTGTAGCCGAAGATGGTTTCGCCCATCGCTAGCAATTGTTTGCCCAGCGGCGGGTGCACGACCAGGCCGTAGCCCGGGTTCGACTCAATGCCGCCGAGTACCGGGTTGAAGGAGCTGCGCACCATGTCCCAACCCTGCGGTACGTAGTGCTTCTCGTCGAAGACCGGGGTGCCGGAACTGGTCGGCTGGGTCAGCCCCAGGAACCTGGTAAACAGCGCGAGGACACCGATCACGCTGGCGGCGATGGTGTCGCGGCGTGTCCACGGCACCGATACGGGTGCCGTGGGGGCCGGTCGGCTCGGGCGGACTTTGCGCGCCGCGCCTGGTTCGTCTGACGCCGGGGTGGCGTTGGAAGTGCTCGCGATAGTGGTCACGGACGAAGATACTAGCGCCTGACGCGTATGCTTCAGGCTTATGTCCGCCGAGCATGATCGTGAAACCCAGTTCCCAGCTACCGGAGTGGTGCTCGCCGCCACACCGCTGGGCAACATCGGGGACGCCTCTCCACGGCTCGTGCAGGCCCTTGGTCGGGCCGATATCGTCGCTGCGGAGGACACGCGTCGCACCCGCGCGCTGGCTGCGGCACTCGGTGTGGAGATCACCGGGCGCGTGGTGTCCAACTTCGACCACAATGAGGACGCGCGCTCGCGTGAGCTTCTCGACGCCGCCCGCACCGGCACCGTCCTCGTCGTCACGGATGCCGGCATGCCGATTGTTTCCGACCCAGGGCATTCGATCGTCGCCGCCGCCCACGACGCCGGCATCCCCGTGACCTGTATCCCGGGCCCGTCTGCGGTAACCACGGCACTTGCGCTGTCCGGGCTCAACGTCGGCCACTTCATCTTCGACGGCTTCGTGCCCCGCAAGGCCGGTGCGCGTCGGGCCTGGCTGGAATCCCTTATCGACGAGCGTCGCGCCGTCTGCTGCTTCGAATCCCCGCACCGCATCGCGCAGTTGCTTGACGACGCCGCCGACGTCCTCGGCGGTACACGCCGCGCCGCGGTGTGCCGGGAACTGACCAAAACCTATGAAGAGGTCAAGCGCGGCACTCTTGCAGAACTTGCCGAATGGGCAGCAGACGGCGTACGCGGGGAGATCACGCTTGTGATCGAAGGCGGGGAGCCTGAGCAGCCGGAAGCGGAAGATTTGGTGGGGAAGGTGCTTGAGCTCGTCGAGAAGGGCGAGCGTATGAAGGACGCTGCGAAACAGGTCGCCAAAGCGCACGGCGTGAAAGTAGGGGACCTGTATGATGCCGCGCTCGCTGCGCGCGGTTGAGTAAGTTCTCGCGACAACTCGGTTAGCACAAAGGTGTTATTTACGTTAGCCTGCTTGGGCACTTTTAAACACCTGAAAACTTCAAAGGAGTAACCGTATGTCTCAGCGAGACTCACAAAGGGATCCACACGATCCCGATGCGGAGACGCAGAGCACTGATCAATACGCACCCCAAGAAACTTCTGCAGCCAGCGAACTTGCTGCGCTGCTCGACGCCGACCGCGACGGCGTTGCGACGGACTACGTCGACCCGGAAGAGCGCATGGAGCGTGCCGCGGATGCAGAAGATGCCCCAGTGAACTGGGGCATTGTCATTCCGTTGGCCATTATTGTCGCGGCAATTGTCGGCTGGGGCCTGGCTGCCCCCGACAGCTTTTCCAACTTCGCCGATGCCGCCTTCACCTGGGTGATTGACAACCTGGGCTGGGCATTCGTCCTCGGCGGCACCATTTTTGTCATTTTTGTCATCGTGATTGCGGCGTCGAACTTCGGCACCATTCGCCTCGGCACCGCAGACGAGCGACCAGAATTTAAGACCACGTCATGGATCGCCATGATGTTCGCCGCCGGCATGGGCATCGGCCTGATGTTCTACGGCGCCGCAGAACCACTGGCGATGTACCTCGACGGCGTACCCGGCCACAACGAACGTGAAGTAGGCGCTGCCATGGCACAGACCATGTTCCACTGGACGCTGCACCCGTGGGCTGTGTACGCCATTCTCGGCCTGGCCATTGCGTATTCGACGTTCCGCCTTGGCCGCAAGCAGCTGCTGTCGAGCGCTTTCATCCCGCTGATCGGACAGAAGGGTGCTGACGGCTGGCTCGGTCGTCTCATTGATGCGTTCGCTGTGTTCGCCACCATCTTCGGCACCGCCTGCTCCCTGGGCCTTGGCGCGCTGCAGATCAGCTCCGGCCTGGAGGCGTCCGGCTTCGTGGACAACCCATCCACCAAGCTGACTATCGGTATTGTCTCCGTGTTGACCCTGGCGTTCCTGCTGTCCGCAATGTCGGGCGTGTCCAAGGGCATCCAGTGGCTGTCTAACGCCAACATGGTCATCGCCGCGATCCTGGCGATCTTCGTCTTTGTCTTCGGCCCGACCGTTGCGCAGCTGAACATGCTGCCGACCGCATTTGGTAACTACCTGCAGAACTTCTTCGAAATGGCAGCCCGCACCGCAGAGAGCTCCGACGGCCAGGCTGGTGACTTCCTCTCCGGCTGGACCATCTTCTACTGGGCGTGGTGGATCTCCTGGTCGCCGTTCGTCGGTACGTTCCTGGCTCGCATCTCCCGCGGCCGCACCGTGCGCGAGTTCTGCCTCGGCGTCCTGCTCGTCCCGGCTGGCCTGTCCACCGTATGGTTCGCCATCTTCGGCGGCACCGCCATCAAGATGGAGCAGGATGGCCAGTCCATCGTCGGCGGCGGCTCCAACGAGGAACAGCTGTTCAACCTGCTGCACGCCCTGCCGGGCGGCTACGTTGTCGGCGTGTTCGCCCTGTTGCTGCTGGGTACCTTCTTTATTACCTCCGCAGACTCGGCCTCGACCGTGATGGCGTCCATGACCCAGTCCGGCAAGACCGAAGCCAAGCCGTGGCTGGCCGCTATGTGGGGCGTGGCTACCGCATTCGTCGGTCTGACCCTGCTGATCTCCGGTGGTGCTGACGCGCTGAACTCTCTGCAGTCCGTCACCATCGTGGCCGCAACACCGTTCCTGTTCATCCTTATCGCGCTCATGTTCGCGATTGTGAAGGACATGTCCAACGACACCATTTACCTGGATAAGAAGGAACACGAGCGCTTCGCCCGCCAGCTGGCTATCGAGCGCCGCATGCACCGCGACCAAGCGCAACTCGACGCACGTCGCGAGCAAATGAAGAAGATGCTGAAGCCGCGCGCGAAGAACTAACGCGTAGCGTTTCGCACCTTCGTTGCTGGCCCCGCGGAGCAGTTTCATTGCTTAGCGGGGCCATAACTTATGCTGGGAGCCATGACTGCTGCTGATTCCACCCAGAACGTTCTTGTGTGTGTGGCCTGGCCGTACGCAAACGGCCCGCGCCACATCGGACACGTCGCCGGCTTCGGCGTCCCCTCCGATGTCTTCGCCCGCTACCAGCGAATGTCCGGCAAGAACGTGCTTATGGTCTCCGGCACCGACGAACACGGCACCCCGCTGTTGGTCCAGGCGGATAAGGAAGGCGTCAGCGTCAAGGAATTAGCGGACCGCTACAACAAGCAGATCGTCGAAGACCTCGCAGGCCTTGGCCTATCCTACGACCTGTTTACCCGCACCACCACCCGCAACCACTACGCGGTGGTCCAAGAACTGTTCCGCGGGTTGGACGCTAACGGCTACATGGTGAAGGAAACCACCAAGGGGGCGATCTCCCCGTCGACGGGCCGCACACTGCCGGACCGCTACATCGAGGGCACCTGCCCAATCTGTGGCGCAACCGATGCCCGCGGTGACCAGTGCGACACCTGCGGCAACCAGCTGGACCCGGCAGACCTGATCAACCCGGTATCCAAGATTAACGGCGAGACCCCGGAGTTCGTCGAGACTGAGCACTACATGCTCGACCTGCCGGCGCTCCACGACGCACTCGAGGCGTGGCTGTCCACCCGCGAGGACTGGCGCCCGAATGTGTTGAAGTTCTCCCTGAACCTGCTCGAGGACATGCGTCCGCGCGCCATGACCCGCGACATCGACTGGGGCATCCCGATCCCAGTAGAGGGCTGGCAGGACAACCCGTCGAAGAAGCTCTACGTCTGGTTCGACGCCGTCGTCGGTTACTTGTCTGCCTCCATCGAGTGGGCCCACAACATTGGCAAGCCGGAAGCTTGGAAGGACTTCTGGCAGGACCCAGCCACCGAGGGCTACTACTTCATGGGCAAGGACAACATCACCTTCCACTCCCAGATCTGGCCGGCGGAGCTGCTTGGCTACGCGGGCAAGGGCTCCAAGGGCGGCGAGGTACACAGTCTTGGCGAGCTCAACCTGCCCACCGAGGTTGTCTCTTCTGAGTTCCTCACCATGTCGGGCTCGAAGTTCTCCTCGTCGAAGGGCGTGGTCATTTACGTTAAGGACTTCCTCAAGGAGTTCGGCCCGGATCCGCTGCGCTACTTCATCGCAGTCGCAGGCCCGGAGAACAATGACACCGACTTCACCTGGGACGAGTTCGTCCGTCGCGTGAACAACGAGCTGGCCAACGGCTGGGGCAACCTGGTCAACCGCACCGTGTCCATGGCGCACAAGAACTTCGGCCAGGTGCCCGCGCCGGGCCCGCTGGAGGCGTCCGACGAGCGCATTCTGAACCTTGCGGAAGAAACCTTTGCTACCGCCGGTGCGGACCTGAGCGAGGCTCGGTTCAAGAACGCGATCACCAAGATCATGCACGTCGTTGGTGAAGCGAACGCCTACATCGCCGAGCAGGAGCCGTGGAAGCTGGCTAAGGACGAGTCCCAGCGTGAGCGTCTGGCCACCGTGCTGTGGACCGCGCTGCAGGTGGTGTCCGATTGCAACGCCATGCTCACCCCGTTCCTGCCGCACACCGCCCAGAAGGTCCACGAGACCTTGGGCCGCACCGGCGTGTGGGCTGCTGAGCCGCGCATCGAGGAGATTGTCGACGACGCCGACTTCGACCTCGTCGGCGTCGGCCTTCCGGAGAAGGGGCAGAAGTACCTGACCATCACCGGTGACTACACCCAGCAGCAGGCCGTGTGGCAGCGCGTGGAGGTCACCCCGGGCACCGAGTTGGCTAAGCCGCAGCCGCTGATTGCCAAGCTCGATGCTGAACTTGGCGAGACCGGCCCGGAGTGGGCGCCGGTGCAGAAGTAGGCCTAGAGAAACTGGTTGAGGAACCCGGTGAGTTTGCCGGGTTCTTCGTCTTCAAAGCGCTGGTCCACGACGACGAGCGGGGCGGTGTACTTCTCGTCCGCGCCGCCGGGATTTTTGACGACGACAAGATCGGTGCCGTAGTCGTCGATAAGCAATTGCCACGAAAAGCCCTCCCGCACGAGCGCCTCGCCGAGTGCGGTGCCGTAGATGCGGGCGGTTTCGCCGCGAGGAAACGCACGCTGCACATCGCGAGGAAGCGCCAGGTAATCGGCAAGTTCCTCCTCGAAAGAGGCGACGATATCCGCCGGGGAACCGTTGATGCCACGCCCGGCGGCTTCGGCCAGGTCGGCCTCAATTTGGGTGCGGGTGGCTGAGTCAATGTCTTCAAATGCCATAGGGTGCATCGTATGAGCAAAAAGAAGCCACGTCCCACTCCCGTGCCCGCCGAGCCGATTGCCGGGCTCGTCGATGCACACACGCACCTCGCGTCCTGCGGCGCACGTACCGCGGAAGAGATCGACGCGTTTGTCCAGCGTGCCGTAGCCGCCGGGGTCGAGCGCATCTGCACTGTCGGCGATGGCCTCGACGAAGCGGAGCTTGCGCTTCAGGCCGCACATCTCAACGAGCGCGTGTTTGCCGCGTGCGCGATCCATCCGACCAGGGCGCATGAACTTGACGACGACGCGCGTGCCCGCCTACAGACCATGGCCGCCGACGCGCGTTGCGTCGCGGTGGGGGAGACCGGCATCGATACGTACTGGCTCAAACACGACGCGGAGCGCACCGCACCGCTGGACGTACAGGAGGAGGCGTTTCGCTTCCACATCGACCTGGCGGTGAAGACCTGCAAGGCGCTGATGATCCACAACCGCGAGGGTGATGCGGAGATCATGCGGATTCTCGACGACGCCCCGCGCCCCGAACACGTCATCTTGCACTGCTTCTCCTCGCCACTGGACGTGGCGCGCGAAGCGATCGAGCGTGGCTACGTGCTGAGCTTCGCCGGAAACGTCACGTTCAAACGCAACGAGGAACTGCGCGAGGCTGCCCGACTGGCGCCTGCCGGCCAGTTGTTGGTGGAGACGGACGCGCCGTATATGACGCCGGAGCCGTTGCGCGGCGCGCGCAACGAGCCATCGCTTATCGGCCACACCGCGAAGGTATTGGCCGAAGTCCGCAACATGGATGTGGCCGATGTGGCACGTGATATCAGTGAGACGTTTTCACGCGTCTACGGGGTGTGACCTGGAACATTAGTGCGCGTCGGTCCTTGTGTCCCGGCGGGCGTTACCGTATTGTTACCGAAGTTGCTTTACGTTAACCCCTCGGAGGAAGCGCGCATGTCTCGTCAGATCAAGCGGATCAACCCGAAGAACTCCGCCGCAAAACGCGTCGCGGTTGGCACTGTCGCCGGCGCCGTGCTCGTCGGTGGCGCGGGCACCGCGCTGGCCTCCCAGAAGCAAATCACCGTGGATGTCAACGGTGAGGAAACCAACGTCCGCACCTACGCCGCCGACGTCGCAGGCGTACTGCAGTCCGCGGGCGTTGACGTTGACCCGCAGGACCTTGTCTACCCAGCGCCGGGGGAGAAGATCTCGCGTGGCGATACCGTCACCGTGCGCACCGCCAAGCCGGTCGCCGTTGTCGTCGACGGTGTTGCCCAGCAGATCACCTCGACCGCCAGTACCGTCGGCGAACTGCTCGAGGAAGCCGGCGTTACCTCCGCCGCGGGCGTGGACATCGACCGCGACGAGACGGTCACCGAAGGCCTCAACGTGGACGTGACCACCCCGAAGATCGTGGCACTTCGCGACGGCGGCAACCTCACCTACGTCTCCGCCGCCGCCAAAACCGTCGGCGACCTGCTGTCGGCGCGTGGCGTCACCTTCGATAGCGACGACCGTTTGAACCATGCGCTCGCCGACGCGATCGTGCCGGGCATGGAAATCGTCCTCGACCGCGTCAACACCATCGACCGCCCAGAGACCGTCGCGGTGGAAGAACCCGCCGAATACATTGACGACGACACCCTCGACGAAGGCACCGAAGAAGTCCGCGAAGAAGGCGTGCAGGGCGAAAAGCAGATCATCCACCGCACCGTGACCGTCAACGGTGTTGTCGAATCCGAAGGCGTTGCCGAGGAGAAGGAAACCAAGAAGGGCAAGCCTGCCGTCATCGCACGCGGCACCAAGCCGGCCGGCAACACCGGCGCAGCGGCACCTGCCGTGGCGAACGGCTCCGTCTGGGACGCCATCGCAGCCTGCGAGTCCGGCGGCAACTGGTCCATCAACACCGGCAACGGCTACCACGGCGGCCTGCAGTTCAACCCAGGCACCTGGGCCGCCTACGGCGGCACCGCCTTCGCGCCGACCGCCGACCTGGCCACCCGCGAACAGCAGATCGCCATCGCCGAGCGCACCCAGGCCGCCCAGGGCTGGGGCGCGTGGCCTGCCTGCACCGCCCGTCTGGGCCTGCGCTAAATGGCGGGCTCGCAGCTGCTCGGCCCGGCCGAGATCCGCGAACTCGCGGCAGAACTCGACGTCACGCCTACCAAGAAACTGGGGCAGAACTTTCTGCACGACCCGAACACCGTGCGCATGATCGTCGGTGCCGCAGAGCTTTCGCCTGACGACGTCGTTGTGGAGGTTGGCCCGGGGTTGGGGTCGCTGACGCTTGGGCTCGTCGATACGGTTTCGCGGGTCGTCGCGCTTGAGATCGACCCACGTCTCGCCGGGCGTCTGCCTGCAACCGTTCAGGCGCGTGCGCCCGAGTACGCCGAACGCCTCACCGTGATCACCACCGACGCGCTGAAGGTGCGCCGCGACGACCTCGACGTCGAGCCAACAGCGCTGGTAGCCAACCTGCCGTACAACGTCTCCGTGCCAGTGCTGTTGCACCTGCTGGAGGAGTTCCCCACGATCAGGCGCGTGCTGGTCATGGTGCAAAAGGAAGTCGCCGACCGCCTCGCCGCGGTGCCCGGCTCCAAGATCTACGGCGTGCCGAGTGTGAAGGCCGCGTTCTACGGGGACGTCTCGCGCGCCGGCACGATTGGCAAGCACGTCTTCTGGCCCGCGCCGAACATCGAATCGGGGCTTGTGCGCATTGACGTCAACGACGACAACCCGCGCGAACTTCGCGAGCGCGTCTTCCCGATCGTGGACGCCGCCTTCGCGCAACGTCGCAAGACGCTTCGCTCCACACTTGCGGGCATCTACGGCTCGCCCGCAAACGCCGAAGCGGCCCTTCGCGCAGCGGGAATCGACCCAGGCCTGCGTGGTGAAAAACTTACCGTGGCCGACTTTGTACAGTTAGGCCATGCGTAAGTACGTCGCCTCCGCACCAGGCAAGGTCAACCTCCACCTCGGAGTAGGGGAGGCCCGCGCCGACGGCTACCACGACCTAGTCACCGTCTTCCACGCCGTGGACCGTCGCGAAGTGGTCACACTCGTCGCCTCCGACACGCTCACGGAGGGCCCCATCGTGCGCTCCATGCAGACCACGTTTTACGTCGACGAGCCGGAAGAGAGCATCGACGGGCCAACCAACCTGGCGTGGCGCGCGGTCAACGCAGTTGCTGAGCGTGCCGGGATCGCCCTTCCGGAGGTTCACATCGAGGTGGCCAAGCACGTCTTCGTCGCTGGCGGGATGGCGGGCGGTTCCGCCGACGCTGCCGCTGCACTGGTCGCCGCGAACGCGCTCGTGGCTGATCACGGCGAGCCGCTTACGGCTGAGACGTTGCACGAGTTGGCAGCGTCGCTCGGCGCTGACGTGCCATTTTCGCTCATGGGTGGCACAGCACTCGGTACCGGCCGGGGAGATGAACTCGTCGAAATGCTGTCGCGCGGGCGCTTGAACTGGGTGTTCGTCAACCCCAAGGTGGGCATTTCCACCGGCGGAGCATTTTCGCTTCTCGACGACCTGCGTCACGGCAACCCAGCCCTCGTCCCACACCTCAACACCGCAGACCTGTCCCAGGCGTTGACCTCGGGCGACGCGGCGCGGATGGCAGAGGCGCTGCACAACGACCTCGACGCGGCAGCGCTGTCGATGCGCCCGCAACTCAAGCGGCTTATCGACGTCGCAAGCGAAGCAGGCCTGCGTGCAATGGTGTCCGGCTCCGGGCCCACGGTCGCGGTGCTGTGC
Source organism: Corynebacterium sp. HMSC075D04 (assembly GCF_001815635.1). Taxonomy (NCBI): domain Bacteria; kingdom Bacillati; phylum Actinomycetota; class Actinomycetes; order Mycobacteriales; family Corynebacteriaceae; genus Corynebacterium; species Corynebacterium sp. HMSC075D04. Next base: position 4,754 of record NZ_KV821342.1, on the reverse strand, counting down.
GAAAGCCTCGAGCACGCCCAATGGGTCGCCGAACACTTGGCGGAGCGATTCGAGGGCTACGAAATCTTCGTCGCCGAAGGACCCGACCGCGGCGCGGTGCTCGAGACCGCCGATTAGGCAGGGTGCGTAGACTATGCACCCGATATGGCTAACCTGATCAACCTTGAAAACGTCTCCAAAACGTGGGGGCTGAAAACCCTGCTCGACGGTGTCTCCCTCGGCGTGCAAACCAACGACCGCATCGGCATCGTCGGCGTCAACGGCGGCGGCAAAACCACCCTGCTTGAAGTGCTCACCGGCATCGAGAAGCCAGACGCGGGCCGTGTCTCCCACAACTCAGACCTGCGTATGGCGGTGGTCACCCAGCGTTTCGACCTCGACGAAACCCTCACCGTCGGCCAAGCTGTCGTCGAACCACTCGGGCTGCAGACCTACGAGTGGGCCTCCAACGCCAAGGTGCGCGAAGTTCTTCAAGGCACAGGCGTTGCCGAACTCGGCCTGGACACCCCGGTAGGCAACCTCTCCGGCGGCGAGCGTCGCCGCGTCAACCTCGCCGCAGCACTCGTCCAAGACTTGGACCTGGTGGTGCTCGACGAGCCGACCAACCACCTCGACGTCGAAGGCGTGCAGTGGCTCGCTGACCATTTGTTGTCGCGCAAGGTGGCGGTGGTCGTCGTCACGCACGATCGCTGGTTCCTCGACACCGTGGCCACCCTGACCTGGGAGGTGCATGATGGCACCGTCGACGTCTACGAAGGTGGCTACAACGACTGGACCTTCGCGCGCGCCGAACGCGCACGCCAGGCCGACGCCATCGAACAGCGCCGCCAAAACCTCGCGCGGAAGGAACTCGCGTGGCTGCGCCGCGGCGCACCTGCCCGTACCTCGAAGCCGCGCTACCGCATCGAAGCCGCAGAAGCCCTGATCAAAGACGTCCCGCCGCCGCGCGACACCGTCGAACTCATGGCGTTTTCTAAGCAACGCCAGGGCCGCGTCGTCATCGAACTCGAAGACGCACGCATCGACGCCCCCGACGGCCGCACGCTCGTCGACCACCTCACGTGGCGCCTCGCCCCAGGCGAGCGCATCGGACTTGTCGGCGTCAACGGCTCCGGCAAAACCACCTTGCTGCGCACGCTTGCCGGCGAATACCCACTCGCCGCGGGTAAACGCATCGAAGGCCAAACCGCACGCATCGGCTGGCTGCGCCAGGAACTCGACGACCTCGACCCTGAGCGCCGCGTCATCGACGCCGTCGAGGATGTCGCCACCTACATCTCCTTCGGCAAAGGCGAAATGTCCGCCTCCCAACTCGCCGAACGTCTCGGCTTCTCCCCGAAACGCCAACGCACCCCCGTGCGCGACCTCTCCGGCGGCGAACGCCGTCGCCTCCAACTCACGCGCGTGCTCATGGCCGAGCCGAACATCTTGCTTCTCGACGAGCCCACCAACGACCTCGACATCGACACCCTCCAAGAGTTAGAAAACCTCCTCGACTCCTGGCCAGGCACGCTCGTGGTTATCTCCCACGACCGCTACCTCATCGAACGCATCGCGGACACCACCTACGCCCTGTTCGGCGACGGCACCTTAACCAATCTGCCCGGCGGCATCCAGCAGTACCTGGACCGCAGGGCAGCCGAGGACACCGCGACCGGACCGTTGGATTTGGGGGAGCGGGGGCAGGAGGTCGTCGACAAGCAAAAGGGTCTCAGTTCGCAGGAAGAGCGCGAGATCCAAAAGCAGATGAAGTCTCTGGAGCGCAAGATCGCGAAGGAAAGCGAGCGGGCAGAAGCACTCGAAGCCGAGATCACCGCCCTGTCGCAAGCCGGCGACTTCGACGCCATCGGCGCCAAAACCAAAGAACTCAACGCCGCCAAAGACACCCGCGAGGAACTCGAAATGGAATGGCTCGAACTCGGCGAGCAGCTTGAAAGCTAACTCCGCGTAGGGTGGGGCGCATGATTCTGATCAACGTACGATTCAAGCCCCTGCCCGAACACGTCGAGAACTTCCGCGAACTGGTCAAAGACTTCACCGACGCCTCCCGCGCCGAAGAAGGCAACATCTTCTTCGACTGGTACCGCAACGAAGACAACCCCGACGAATACCTGCTCATCGAAGCATTCCACGACGACGCCGCCGAAGCCCACGTCAACTCCGACCACTTCAAGGCAGCACAGGAATTCTTCCCGACCATCTTGGCGGAAACCCCGACCATCATTAACACTCTCATCGAAGGCAAAACCGAATGGGACAAGATGGCGGAATTCAAAGTCGACTAGGGGTAACCCGGGTGTGACGATGTGTGACGAGGTGTCACCCAGGGCGCTTTTATGCCCTAATATCACCCACGTCACATTCCCGTCATTGAAAGGAGTGCCCCCGTGACCGCTCCAAACCCCAACACCGGCGGCTCAACCGCAGCCGACGTACCCACCAAGCCGCCAGCAGCGGCACGAGGCATCGGCCCCATGGTCGGCGCCATCTTCCTGATGGCCACCTCTGCCATCGGGCCGGGCTTCCTCACCCAAACCTCCGTCTTCACGGTCCAGATGGGCGCGGCGTTCGCGTTCGCCATCCTGCTGTCCATCATCGTGGACATCGTCATCCAATTGAACGTCTGGCGCATCCTCGGCGTTTCCGGCCTGCGCGCCAGCGAACTTGCCAACGCGGTGCTGCCGGGCCTCGGCTGGTTTTTGGCCATCCTCGTCGGCATCGGCGGACTCGTCTTTAACATCGGCAACATTGCCGGCACCGGCCTCGGCGTCCAAGCGCTTACCGGCGACACCGTCGACCCGAAGATCGGTGGCGCCATCTCCGCCATCATCGCCATCTGCGTGTTCCTCTGGAAGCGCGCGGGTGCCGCCCTCGACGTCCTCGTCGGCATCCTCGGCGCACTGATGATCCTGCTCATGCTCTACGTCGCCATCTCCTCAAACCCGCCAGTAGCGGAGGCGATGCGCCAATCCGTCGCCCCGGACGCCGTGGACTTCAAGGTCATCACCACACTCATCGGCGGTTCCGTCGGCGGCTACATCGTGTTCGCCGGCGTGCACAGGATTATCGACGCCGGCCACACCGGCCCCGAAAACCTCGACTACATCTCCCGCTCCTCGGTCACCGGCATCATCGTCACCGGCATCATGCGCGTGCTGTTGTTCCTCGCGGTGCTGGGTGTCGTCGCTACGGGCGTTGCTCTGTCCAAAGACAACACCGCGGCAGACGTCTTCTACCAAGCCGCAGGCGACATGGGACGCCGCATGTTCGGCCTCGTCCTGTGGGCCGCGGGCCTGTCCTCGGTCATCGGCGCATCGTTTACCTCGATCTCGTTTTTGACCAAGCAGGGCTTCGACCCGAAGAAGCGCGGCTGGCTCACCGTCGGCTTCATCGTCATCTCCACCGTTATCTACCTGTTCGTTGGCTCTGCACCGCAGAAGCTCCTCATCTTCGCAGGCGCCTTCAACGGTCTGATCCTGCCGATCGGTTTCGCCGTCGTCCTCTACGTCGGTTTCTTCCGCAAGGACCTGCTGCGTGGCTACAAGCCGCCGATGTGGATGCTGGTCCTTGGCGCCATCACGCTTGTCGGTTGCGCTTGGATGGGTTGGAGCTCCATCAGCACCTTGCCCACACTGTGGGCGTAGTCTGAAGGGCATGCAGCCTGCCTCTATGACCCCAGCGCAAGCCCGCGCGTTGTTCCGCACCACCGATGTGCCGACGACGGCGGGCTTTTCCGCTGGTTACGCCCAAGCCAACCTGATCGCGCTGGATAAGAAGTACGCGTTCGATTTCCTGCTGTTCGCGCAGCGCAACCCGAAGCCGTGCCCGATCCTGGGGGTGTTGGAGCCGGGGCAGGTGGCGTCGTCGCTACTCGCGGGTGGCGATATTCGCACCGACATTCCCGCCTACCGCGTGTTCAAGGACGGCTCGCTTATCGACGAACCCCTCAACGCCACCGAATACTGGACCGACAACACCGTCGCGTTTCTCATCGGCTGCTCATTCACCTTCGAGGCAGCGCTGCTGGACAACGGGGTGCCCGTGGCGCACATCGAGCAGGGGCGCAACGTGCCGATGTATATGACCAACATCGACTGCGAACCCGCCGGGGTGTTCTCCGGCAAGATGGTCGTCTCCATGCGACCGATTCCCGCGTCGCAGGTGTCCGATGCCGTGCGGATCACGTCGCGCTACCCAGCCGTGCATGGTGCGCCCGTGCACGTGGGGGATCCGGCCGCAATTGGTATCGCTGATCTCGGTTCGCCCGACTTCGGCTCCGCCGTGGACATTCCGGCCGGGACCGTGCCGGTGTTCTGGGCGTGTGGGGTCACGCCGCAGTCGATTGTGATGTCGTCGAAGCCCGATCTGGCAATCTGTCACGCGCCGGGCAAAATGCTCGTCACCGACGCCCGCGACCTCGCCTACCAGGTGCCTTAGGGGTTATCCACAGGGGCGTTTTTGTGAATCTCACAGGCTCGCAGAGGTGGGTTGCGGGTTTGGTCTAGCGTCTTGGGCATGAATTCGTTCGAGGTGTTAGTGCAGGCGATGTCGGCCGCAGCGTTAGAGACGCTGGCTGACTTCGACCTTGAGGTTGCACTCGCCTCGGGCTTCGCGCCGGATCGTGCGCGAGCCTGGGCACGGCTGCGCGATGTGTACTTCGGGCGCACCAAATTCACGCGCAAACAGGCGGTGGCCGCTACGCGTGCTCGGGCGTTCTCGTTGGACGAGCTCGCACTGATCGAGCGGCGTATCGC
>NZ_KV821341.1:0-18600 GCF_001815635.1 Corynebacterium sp. HMSC075D04 | reverse complement strand
CAATACGGAGCTCATCGTCTGGTTCCACAAACACCGAGCTAGACGACCAGCGGAAAACAGCAGGCCAGGACCGTCGAGCAGAAGCGCAGAAGGCCCCAGGCAACGCAAAAGCACCCCGCACGAGCGGGGTGCACTTTTACGTGAAGGGTGGACTAGCGGTCGTCGTCCTCATCCCAGTTGGCGTAGTCGGCGTACTGGTCGTCCACCTCGGAGTCGTCGTCATCCCACCTGCGGCCCGGGGTCTTCCCTGCAAGCTCGCGTTGGAGCGAGGCGAGATCCATTTCAGGAGTGTTGTACTTCAGCTGGCGAGCAACCTTGGTCTGCTTGGCTTTTGCGCGTCCGCGGCCCATGGCGTGACCCCCTTGAGGTGGTTCTGGGCGGCCCATGTGTGGGCGGCCTCTTATGATTCTTCGTTATTTTCCTGTAGGACACTATAGCTTGAGTATCTTAAAAATGCCCCTTAGGTGTCCCACCTGCGGTTATTTTGGCGTCATGCCGCCACGACGAAGCTGATCAACAGCTTTGCGGCCCGCACGTTCACCCTCATCTTGTGGCAACGAGGAGGGGTCGACGGAGGCTGCAGCGCCCTGGATTTCCAGGGGAACCTCCAACGCGGAACGCTTCACTAGGGCGAGAGCCACCGGGCCTTCGTCGGCATCGTGTACGACGGTGCCGAGTCGGCCGACGTTTCGTCCGCCGGCGGTGATCTCCGCACCGGGCACTGGTTCTTCAGGGGCGGAGCCATCGAGCTGGAGTTTGACCAGCAGGCGCGGGGATCGGCCGAGGTTTTCCACTCGGGCAACGGTTTCCTGCCCGCGGTAACACCCCTTTTCCAGGTGAACCGCGCCAATGTGGTCGCCGCGGTTGATCAGGTAGGGGGCTTCGTGGGGGATGGAGCGCTCGTCGAGGTCGGCGCGCTGCTCCGGTTCGCCGGCGGCGACGCGCAGGGCGGTAAACGCCATCAGACCGGCCAGTGGAAACTGTTCGGCGATCGCGTTGAGTTGCTCGCGGGGGATAGCGACGTCAGTGCGGCATACCCCACCCCAGCCATCAATTACGCGGGTGAACACGGCGCCCTCAACCCGCGCAGGGGAGGGGCCGAGCAGCGTGACCACAGCAAGGTCGGTTTGCTCCACGGTCACCTCGGACCAGAACACCATGCGCTGCAGGTAGGTCAGCAGGCTTTCTGCCTGGTAGGAGGGGGTGTCCAGGTAAAACACGCCATCGGTTACGGCGATATCGGCGTGGTGCAGGATGCGCCCCTGTGCGTTGAGGTCGAGGGCGGAGGCGGTGAACCCGGAGGTGGCGTCGTCAAGCTTTTGCGATAGCAGGTTGTTGAGGAACCCCGGCGCATCAGGGCCGGACACCGCAATGACGGCGCGGTTGGAGCGGTCGACGGCGACGGTATCTCTGGTGGCCTTGCGTTGTTCCCCCAGCGGATCGCCGTAGTGCCAGGCGACGCCGGTGGCGTCGAGAAGCGAATCGCCCGGAAGCTCCGCAGCACCCGGCTTGGCCAAAAGAACCGATGCGTAACCCATGGGCGCCTATCATAGGGGGCATTATGTCTATTGCACCGCTCGCGCCTGCGCCCGTGATCTACCTCGTCGAACCGTACGGCGGGTCCGTACGCCGCCAAAACACCAACATGCCCCACGTGTTCTGGGACGATGCGGTGGTCACGCGCGGCGATGGGATCTTTGAAAGCATCCTCATTCGAGATGGCAAACCGCTCAACCTGGAGAAGCATCTCGAGCGCTTCGCCCGGTCGGCGGAACTGATGGATCTGCCGGAGCCGGGCGCGGCCCACTGGGAGCGCGCCACCGAGGAGGCGGTCGCCGATTATTGCCGTGAGCGCGGCGGCACCGAAGGCGTGGATGCGAAGTGCGTATGGACGCTCTCACGCGGCCGTGAAACCACCGGCGTTGCAACTGCTTGGCTGACCATACGCCCGCTTGACGACGACACCCTGGCACAACGCGAACGCGGCGTGTCCGTACTCACTACCCCGCGCGGCTACACCGTCACGGGCGATGCGCCGTGGATGCGCGAAGGTGCGAAAACGCTCAACTATGCGGCGTCGATGGCGGCGCTGCGTTGGGCGAAAGCCGGAGGCGCGGACGATGTCATCTACATCGATCCCGACACCGGACGCGTGCTCGAGGGGGTGACCTCGTCGGTGGTCATGGTGAAGAAGGGCGGGCGGTTGCGCACACCGGCACCGGGGCCGGGCGTGCTGGCCGGCACCACCCAAGCCGCCCTGTTTGAATACGCCGCCGAGCAGGGGTGGAAGTGCAAGGCGAAGGACATCTACCTCAACGAACTGTTCAAGGCGGAGTCGGTGTGGCTGGTGAGCTCGACGCGCATCGCCACCCGGGTCAAGCGCCTGGACGGCAAAAAGCTCCCCGCTCCCGACAATGAAGCCGAGATCAAGGAGCTGATTTCCGCGGCGCTGAGCTAACCGGCGCTAGCCCGCGATGCGCTTCAACTCTGCGGACATGTACGGCACCATCTCGCCGTTGACGGCGCGCTCGTCAACCCAGCCGAGGTTGTTGTTCGGCATCAGGCCGTAGAGGCGCTTGCCCGGGCCGTGAGACTCAGGGCCGGTCTCCGTTGCGATGGTGGAGGCGCTGGTGAGCTGCCATGCACGCTCGTTGACAGGCGCGCCGTACATGATCTCAACCAAACCGCGGGAGTTGGTCAGGGTCACCTCGATTTCGTCCTTGAGAGAGATGCGCCAGAAGCCGACCTCGCGCTGGTCGGCGCCGGTGGCGTTGCCGTCCTCGTCGAGACGCCACATGCGCGACTCGAAGCGGAGGTAATTCTCACCGTCGTGGGAGACAACAAGGCGCTGGCCGAAGGCGTACTCATCGCCGTTGTCGTTGGCCTGGCCGGAGCCGGTCCACACGCCAACCAGCGGCAGGAGTGCGAGCAGGCCGTCGTGCAGGCTCGGGCCGAAGCGCAGGTTTGCGGTGTCGTCCTCGAGCGGGAAATCCTCAAAGTCGAACGTCGGGATATTGCGGTGCGCGGTCGACTTGGACTGCTCGGACGCAAGGTTGACGGCGTCGTTGCCGCTTAAGGTGGCCGGTTTCGGCGTGTTCTCGGTGTTTTCTACGTTCTTTTCTTCACTCATGGTGTCCAAGGGTAGCTGCTTGTCCCATGGGGTTGAGGTCCGCCGGGTCAAATGCGGTGTTGATGCGGTCGCGCGAGAACTCAATCGAACCGCCGCGCAACTGCACTCGGTCCGCTGGCCCGTCCAACGGCAGGGTGCGGGTGTCTAGATCGAGGGTGAACGCGGCCTGGGTTTCGGGGGAGGTGTCGTCGATAAGTTTGCTGGGGCGCATCTGGAAGATGCCGTCGATCAGACGCAGCGTAACCACGACCGTCACCGGGTCTTCTGTACCCGGAACCGTGCCGGTGAGCCGGGCCTCGCTTGCGGCCCCGCCTGCGGGGGAGATGTCGTATGGGTTCGCGATGTCCAGGTCCGTGATGCCGAGCAGGGTGCCGAACCCGACGCCGTCGAGGCGCACCCGGCGGCGCACAAGGCGTGCGGTGCCCGATTCGAACTCGCCCGAAAGCGCTTCGCGTGGGTTGTCGAGGGCGAGGTCGAACACGTCTACGCCGGTCGTCGCTACGCCTGGCCCATCGACGGCGGCATCGAGGTGTTCCACGCTCACACGTGAGACGTTGCCGGTGAGCAGCGACGCCGTGTACGGGAAACCACCCACGGACGCCTGGATGCCGGGTTGGGCGACGGTGCGTTCCACGTTCGCGGCCACGACCGTGTCAGCGCCAGCCAACACAGCCAGCGCCGCCGCCACGGCGACAGCCGCTTTCACACGTGCCCGCATCGTTTCCGCCCTCCGACGTACCCTCTAAGACATGACTGTCGACATCGTAAGCGCCACCCTGCCGGAAACCCTCGTCCGCCCCATTCTGGATGCCGCCCAATCCGAAGACGGCGTCGCCGCGTTCTCCGAGGCGTTCGAGCGCGGGCTTTTCGACGACACCCTCAACCACACCCACCTCATCGCCAAAACCGGCGATAAGACCGTTGCGGTTGCCGGCATCGCTGAAGACGGCTCCACCGAACTGGCCGTCCACCCAGAGCACCGCCGCCACGGCTACGGCCGCGCGCTGGTCCAGAGAGTGCTGGAGCGCAACGCCGACGCTGGCTTCTGGGCCCATGGTGACCTGCCCGCAGCACAGGCTCTGGCACGCGACCTCGGGATGGAGCCAGTGCGAGAACTGCTGGTCATGGGGACTGCGCTGGATGCTGACATGAAGGCGGAAGTGCGCAAGGGTTACGAGCTCGTGCAGTACCCGGAGTTGGTGTCGCGGTGGGGGCGTGAGGTCGTCGATAAGCAGTGGCTCGAGGTGAACAACGACGCGTTCTCCTGGCACCCCGAACAAGGCGGCTGGGACATCGCGCAGCTGCACCGGGCGATGGACACCGACTGGTTCGACGCCGACGGCGTGTGGTTCCTGGTCGCCGGCGATGAGATTGCGGGCTTCCACTGGACCAAACGACACCCGGATGGCACCGGCGAAATCTATGTCGTCGGCCTCTCCTCGAAGCACCGGGGGGAGGGAATGGGGGGACCGCTGATTCAGGCCGGACTGAACTACCTCGCGGAGTGCGGATCCTCGCAGGTCATCCTCTATGTCGAAGGCGACAACGAGCCGGCGGTAAAGCGATACCGCCAGCTCGGCTTCGCTACTCGCGAGCGCCACGTGGTCTACAAACCGACCTCCAAAAAATAGAGACTGACCTGCGGTGTTAGCCAGGATTTTACGAGTTCACCAATAGTTCACCCAATCAGCAACCAGGGATTAACCGGCGCTGTCTACGTTTTGTGTCGTAAGTGATCGGACATCTGCCTGGTGTTCCGGACCGAACAGTTAAATACCTGAAAGGTTCCCCGTGATTCGTAACTTCAAGCGCACCGCCGCAGTCATCGGCGTCGTAGCAGCCTCCTCCGCCACCCTCGTCGCTTGCGGCGGCTCCGACGACACCGAAGGTGCAGCAGGTACCGAAGCGGAATCCACCGCAACGGCCGAAAAGGGCGACTACGAGCTCTACGGCCAGCAGGGTGACATCCTCGCTGAGGGCGCATCCTCCCAGCAGAACGCCATCGACTACTTCGCCTCCGTCTACTCCGCAGAGGTTCCGGGCGCTTCCATCGCCTACACCCCGTCCGGCTCGGGCGCAGGCCAGAAGAACTTCATTGCCAACCAGGCTGTCTTCGCAGGTTCTGACTCGCCGCTGAAGGACGACCAGGTTGAGGCTGCTGCACAGCGATGTGGCGGCAACGAGGCTTGGCACCTGCCGTTCGTCATCGGCCCGGTTGCTATCGCCTACAACCTTGAGGGTGTCGACGAGCTCAACCTCACCGTGGACAACATCGTCGAGATCTTCCAGGGTGTCATCAAGACCTGGAACGACCCGAAGATCGCCGAGGCTAACCCGGGCGTTGAACTGCCGGACACCCCGATCAACGTCTTCTACCGCTCCGACGAGTCCGGCACCTCCGACAACTTCCAGAAGTTCCTCGCAGCTGCCTCCGACGGCAAGTGGGAGTCCTCCGGCAAGGCGTTCCCGAACGCAGTGGGCACCGGCGCCAACGGCTCCTCCGGTGTGGCACAGGAAGTCTCCGCTACCGAAGGTTCCATCACCTACGTCGAGGCCGGCTTTGCTGACAAGAAGGCCAACATCGACTTCGGCAACGGCCCGGTCGAGCTGACCAACGAGTCCGTGGCGAAGACCCTGGACAACCTGTCCTTCAAGACCGAGGGCCACAACATGGTCGTCGACGCTGACGCCCTGTTCTCCACCGACACCGCCGGCGCTTACCCGCTGGTGCTGACCACCTACGAGATCGTCTGCTCCGCCGGCTACGACGAGGCAACCTCCAAGATGGTCAAGGACTTCCTCAACATCGCCCTCGACCACCAGGATGCAGAGCTCGAGGCTGAGGGCTTCATCCCGGTCACCGGCGCACACGCTGAGCGTCTGCGCGAGGCGATCAACGCCATCCAGTAAGGCCAACTAGCGAACGACCCCCGACTGAACACAGTGACATCGGGGGTTGATTGCTGTAGACCACCCCTGTTTCTCTCCATTTATCTCAAGGATCCGAGCACATGGCTGACAATGACGTTGCGGTAGCGGAACGCACCGCACGGAACTCCGGACGCGTGAAGCGCCCCGGAGACCGGTTCTTCGAAATCTTCTCCACAGCATCTGCAACGCTGATCACCGTTCTCGTTGCTGCCATTGGTATCTTCCTGCTCGCGCAGGCGCTGCCGCCGCTGATGCGTAACGACGGCGGCGTGCTCGGCTTCTTCACCTACGGTGGCCCGTGGCAGACCGCAGACCTGGACGCGATGCAGTTCGGTATTCCGAACCTGTTCTTCTCCACGGTGACCATCTCCATCATCGCGCTGATCATCGCGATGCCGGTCGCCCTCGGTGTTGCACTGTTCTTGTCCAACTACTGCCCGCAGCGCCTCGTGCGCCCGCTGGGCACCCTGGTGGACATGCTCGCAGCCGTGCCGTCGATCGTTTACGGCCTGTGGGGCGCTCAGGTGCTTGGTCCGAAGTTGGGCAAGTTCTACGAGTGGGTCAACGGCTGGGGTGGCGATTTCTTCCTGTTCGCCACCTACCAAAACTCCCCGCCGTTCTCCACGGCCCGCAACGTCATGACCGGTGGCATCGTGCTCGCCATCATGATCCTTCCGATCATCGCGGCAACCGCCCGCGAGATCTTCGTACAGACCCCTCCGGGACAGATCGAGTCCGCACTTGCCCTCGGCGCAACGCGCTGGGAGGTCATCCGCATGACCGTCATCCCGTTCGGCCTGTCCGGCTTCATCGCCGGCTCCATGCTCGGCCTTGGCCGTGCGCTGGGCGAGACCATGGCGCTGTACATGGCGGTTGCGCCGGCGAACGATTTCCGCGGTTCGCTTTTCGACGGCGGCACCACCTTCGCAACCGCCATCGCCAACGCCGCAGCCGAGTTCAACAACCCGGTCTCCGCCGGCGCCTACATCGCAGCAGGTCTGGTGCTGTTCCTGCTGACCTTCGTCGTCAACTCGATCGCGCGTGCGATCGTCAACAAGAAATAAGGAGCGGAGCGAAACATGTCTACTGCAGTATCCAAACCGGCTGAGACAGCCCGCCCCGAAAACCCATTCATCGACATTGCCGCAGGCCGCAAAACCACAAACTCCATCATGGGTGGACTCATGTGGTTCTGCATGTTCCTCGCCCTCGTCCCGCTGCTGTGGCTGCTGTTTACCGTGGTGTCCCGCGGCTGGCACGTCATCGTGGATCCGGCGTGGTGGACCTCCGACATGGTCGGTGTCCGCGCGTCCAAGGAGGGCGGCGGTGCGCTGCACGCGATCATCGGTACGCTCATGCAAACTCTGATCGCGTCGCTGATCTCCATCCCGATCGGTGTATTCACCGCGATCTACCTGGTTGAATACTCCAACGGAAACCGCCTGGGCAGGCTCACCACCTTCATGGTGGACATCCTTTCCGGTGTGCCGTCGATTGTTGCAGCACTGTTCGTCTACGCCCTGTGGATCACCATCCTGGGCCAGCAGCGCTCCGGTTTCGCTGTCTCCCTCGCACTGATCCTGCTCATGGTGCCGGTCGTTGTGCGTAACACCGAAGAGATGCTGCGCGTTGTGCCGATGGACCTGCGCGAAGCTTCCTACGCACTTGGTGTGCCGAAGTGGAAGACCATCGTGCGCATCGTGCTGCCGACCGCACTGTCCGGCATTGTCACCGGCATCATGCTGGCAATCGCCCGCGTGATGGGCGAATCCGCGCCGGTACTCATCCTCGTCGGCTCCACCCCGGCAATTAACTGGTTTGACATGTTTGACAAACCACAGTCCTCGCTGCCGCTGTTCATGCTGGACATGTGGAAGTCCGGCGCCACCGGCCCAGCCAACGACCGACTCTGGGGCGCAGCACTGACGCTTGTCATCCTCGTTGTCACGTTGAATCTGCTCGCACGCTTCATCGCGAAGCGCTTCTCGGTCAAGAAGTAACCACCCGCCCGCGTCCCCAGTCAGGAGAACTCACAGATGTCCACCAAGCTCGAACTCAACGACGTCAACATCTACTACGGCGACTTCCACGCCGTGCAGAACGTCAACATGGAAATCCCCGCCAAGTCGGTCACCGCATTCATCGGCCCGTCCGGCTGCGGTAAGTCCACCGTGCTGCGCACGATCAACCGCATGCACGAAGTCATCCCCGGCGCCTCCGTCAAGGGCGAGATTCTTCTCGATGGCCACGACATCTACGGCAAGAACGTCGACCCGGTCGCCGTGCGCAACACCATCGGCATGGTGTTCCAGAAGGCAAACCCGTTTCCGACGATGTCCATCGAAGACAACGTCGTCGCCGGCCTGCGCCTGGCAGGGGAGAAGGACAAGAAGAAGCTCAAGGAAGTCGCGGAGCAGTCCCTGCGCGGCGCGAACCTGTGGGACGAAGTGAAAGACCGTTTGGACAAGCCGGGTGGCGGCCTCTCCGGTGGTCAGCAGCAGCGCCTGTGCATCGCTCGTGCGATCGCGGTGCGTCCTGAGGTGCTGCTTATGGACGAGCCCTGCTCGGCCCTCGACCCCATCTCCACCCTTGCAGTGGAGGATCTCATCCACGAGCTGAAGGACCAGTACACGATTGTCATCGTGACCCACAACATGCAGCAGGCAGCCCGCGTGTCCGACAAGACCGCGTTCTTCTCGCTCGAAGCCACCGGCCGCCCAGGCCACCTGGTGGAGTTCAACGACACCACCACCATCTTCGAAAACCCGGAGCAGAAGGAAACCGAAGACTACATCTCCGGCCGCTTCGGCTAAGGCTTGCGGAACTTGCGCTCGATGGTGGCGAACTTCTCCAGATTCTCGTAATCAGGTTCGTCCCGCTGGCGCAAGTACGCCTCAGGCCTCAGGCCGGTGACCAGAAACACCATCTGGCCGGCAATATCTACGCAGCGGTCTGCGTAGCGCTCGTAGTAGCGCGAAATCATCGACAGGTCTACGGCCTCGCGAGTGGAGTATTCCCACTCCCGGTCGGAGACCAACGTGCTTAAGAACGCGCGCATGTCGTCGACGCCCTCGTCGATAGTGTGCAGCTCAACTGCCACATCCGGATCCGGATCATCCAACAATGCTCGGGTGGTGGCACCCATCGCAGCCACCAACCGGGTCATTTCCTCGACGTAGCCGTGCAGCGGCGGCGGATACACCGACGCGGGGTGGCGCTGGCGCACCAGGACAGCAATGTTGCGGGCGAGCGAACCCATGCGTTCGAAATATTCCACTAGGTGGATCGCAGCCAGCACCTGACGCAGGTCAGTCGCCACAGGGTTCTGCAGTGCGAGCAAGCGCATGCTTCGCTCCTCACACCGTTCGCCGATTTCTTTGAGTTCGTCGATCAGGGTCAGGGCCGTTTCGGCGTCATCGAGTGACTGCTCAAGAAGGCCCTTCGACGCGTGCTCCATGATGGTGCGCACCGTGTCGCACATGGTCATGAGGTCCTGGTTGAAGGCCTCCAGAGTCTCTCGGTAGGCGGCTCTCAGCATGCGTTTCATGCTACGCGCTCGCAGTTAGCCACCGTTATTCTCAATTTCTGCGCCCTCAGGGACGGTGTCGTCCTCTGGATCGTCCAACCAGCCCTCCGGCAAGGCGATCTTGCCGGCTGAACCTTGGCGGCCGCGCGCGTCGTCTGCGTGTTCTGCCATCTCCTCAGAATCCGCGATGGGGGCGAGGCGCTCCTTCAACCCCGCAAGAGACGTCACTTGGGCGAGCGACTTGCGGAACTCGCCGCCAACCGGGAAACCTCGCATGTACCAGCCGGTGTGCTTGCGGATGTCGCGGCACGCGTGGTGCTCACCGTCGTGCTCTGCCAACAGCTCTGCGTGGCGGTAGATGATGCTGGCTACCTTGCCCAGGGTCGGCTCCGGCGGGATCTCCTCGCCGCGCAACTGCGCGCCCAGTTGCGCGAACAGCCACGGGCGCCCAAGGCAGCCGCGGCCGACCTCCACGCCGTGGCAGCCGGTTTGCTCCATCATTTTCGCCGCATCGTCGGCGGCGAAGATGTCACCGTTGCCAATCACGGGCACACCGGTACCGTCCATGTGCTCCACAAGGCGGCCGATTTCGTCCCAGTGCGCCGCGCCCGAGTAACGCTCCGCACCAGTGCGGGCGTGCAGGGCAACGGCGGCGGCACCCGATTCGGCAGCAATGCGTCCGGCATCCAGGTGCGTGTGGTGGTCTGCGTCAATGCCGATGCGGAACTTCACCGTAATTGGAATGCCGGAGCCTTCCGCAGCGCGCACCGCGGCGCTGACGATGTTGCCGTACAGACGCCGCTTGTATGGGATCGCACAGCCTCCGCCCTTGCGCGTGACCTTCGGCACTGGGCAGCCGAAGTTCATATCCACGTGATCGGCGATATCTTCCTCGACGATCATCCGCACAGCTTCATACGTGAACTTGGGGTCCACCGTGTACAGCTGCATCGACCGCGGCGTTTCCACATCCGCGAAGGTGGTCATGTGCATCGTCTTCTCGTTGCGAGCCACCATCGCACGCGCTGTGATCATTTCGCAGACGTACAGCCCCGAGGATGTGCCGGTGAGTTCCTCCTCGATCTCCCGGCACAGTACACGAAACGGCATGTTGGTCACCCCGGCCATCGGCGCGAGGATGACGGGGGAGTTCAGATCGATGCCGCCGATAGTTAAGGCGGGGGCTGCGGTAGTCATAGTTCTGCCTATTGTTCACGCCCGTTGTCGCCCCGTCCAATCGTGGTTGCTACGCCCGTTCGGGGGTGATTTGGGCGTCGATAAGCATTTGCTTTGCGACGAGACCACACACCCTCATGGCAATGAGTGATGGGTCACAATATGGTGGGGGTGTTACCTGAACGGATTTAACAGGATTGAGGGAGATCACATGAGCGATCGTATTGCTTCCGCCAAGTTGCGTGACAAGGTCATGACCGCCGAAGAGGCCGTCCAGTTTGTCAACCACGGCGACAAGGTTGGTACTTCCGGCTTCACCGGTGCGGGCTACCCGAAGGCCATGCCGGCCGCAATTGCAGAGAAGGCAAAGGCCGCCCATGCGAAGGGGCAGGACTTCTCCATCGACTTGTACACCGGCGCCTCCACGGCACCGGAGTGCGACGGCGTCCTCGCTGAGGCAGGCGCGCTGCGTTACCGCATGCCGTACCAGTCTGACCCGACCATGCGTAACAAGATCAACGCTGGCGAGATGAAGTTCCAGGACATTCACCTGTCCCACTCCGGCATGATGGTCGAGCAGGGCTTCTTCGGTGACGTTGACCTCGCCATCGTCGAGGCAGTGCGCATCACCGAAGAGGGCAACATCGTCCCGTCTTCCTCTGTTGGTAACTCCGTGGAGTTCCTCAACGCAGCCAAGAAGATCATCATCGAGGTCAACTCCTGGCAGTCCGAGGAGCTCGAGGGCATGCACGACATCTGGCTCGTGCCGCCGCTGCCGAACCGTATCCCGATCCCGATCACCAAGGCCGGCGACCGTATCGGCAAGACCTACATCGAGATCGACCCGGAGAAGGTCGTCGCAGTCATCGAGACCAACGACGCTGACCGCAATGCACCGTTCAAGGCACCGGACGAGGTCTCCGAGCAGATCGCAGGCAACTTCCTCGACTTCCTGGAGAACGAAGTCAAGGCCGGCCGCCTCACCTACGACGGCTACGTTATGCAGTCCGGCGTGGGCAACGTCCCGAACGCCGTGATGGCAGGCCTGATGGACTCCAAGTTTGAGAACATCCAGGCCTACACCGAGGTCATCCAGGACGGCATGGTCGACCTGATTGACGCCGGCAAGATGACCGTCGCCTCCGCAACCTCCTTCTCCCTGTCGCCCGAGTACGCAGAGAAGATGAACAACGAGGCATCCCGCTACCGCGAGTCCATCATCCTGCGCCCGCAGTCCATCTCCAACCACCCGGAGGTCATCCGCCGCACCGGCCTGATCGCCTCCAACGGCATGATCGAGGCGGACATCTACGGCAACGCCAACTCCACCCACATCAACGGCTCCCGCCTGATGAACGCCCTGGGCGGCTCTGGCGACTTCACCCGCAACGCCTACATTTCCTCGTTCATCTCCCCGTCCGTGGCCAAGGATGGCGCCATCTCCGCAATCGTGCCGATGGTTTCCCACGTCGACCACACCGAGCACGACGCCATGGTCTTCATCACCGAGTACGGTGTCGCCGACCTGCGTGGCCTCGCCCCGCGTGATCGTGTGGCAAAGATGATCTCCATCGCCCACCCGCAGTACCGTCCGCTGCTGGAGGAGTACGTCGAGCTCGCCGCGAAGTGCAAGTACCAGGCAACCCCGCACGACCTGCGCCACGCCTTCGACTTCCACACCCGCATCCAGGAGACTGGCACCATGCTGAAGGAGAACTAAAACCTCCTTCCGGCGCGCGTGCAGGGCGATTACCGCACGCGCGCACATGGGGGCTACACTTAGCCCCCGCGGGCCTTTAGCTCAGTTGGTAGAGCTACGGACTTTTAATCCGCAGGTCGTGGGTTCGATCCCCACAGGGCCCACCGTGAGCCCCGGCTAACGCCGGGGCTTTTCGCGTTCTTGGGCCCCCTTCTGTGCCGGGTTGATGGGTTTGCGAGTGCCACAAAGCGGAACCAGCTAACCTGCGCGTATGGATATCAGTACCGCCACGCCCACAGCCGTCGGCATCACCTTGGGGATCTCGTTGTTGGCCGGGCTATCCACTGGCTTCGGCGGGCTGATCGTCGCCCTGAAACGTGCTCCGGGCGCGGGTTTTCTCGCTGGGGCGCTTGGGTTCTCGGCCGGTGTGATGGTCTACATCTCGTTTGTCGAGCTGCTGCCTCAAGGAATCGAGGGGCTCGCTGAAGCAGGCAGCCCTCGTGCGGAACTCTGGGGCACCGTCGCCTTCTTCGCGGGAATCGGGCTGATCGCGCTTATCGACCGCCTCGTGCCCGAAGAGATCAACCCCCACGAAGAACCCTCGGAAAGTGGGGTCAGTAAAGCACAGTTACGCAACGTGGGTGTCCTCAGTGCCGTTGCCATTGCCATCCACAACTTCCCGGAAGGGTTTGCCACGTTTGCCGTAGCGCTCGCGGATCCAGCCCTTGCTATCCCTCTCGCGGTGGCGATTGCGATCCACAACATCCCGGAAGGCATCGCGGTCGCGGTTCCTCTGCGGGAGGCCACCGGATCCCGCCGCAAAGCCGCCTGGTGGGCCACCCTGTCGGGCCTAGCGGAGCCGTTGGGTGCCATCGTGGGGTATTTGCTTCTCCAGCCGTTCCTGGGGCCGCAGTCGCTCGGCATCACGTTCGCTGCAATCGCCGGCATCATGGTCTTCGTCAGCCTGGACAAACTGCTGCCCACAGCCATCCAAACCGGCAAACACCACACCGCAATTTACGGGATGATTGTCGGCATGATTGTGATGGCATTCAGTCTGCTCATTTTGCCGGGCTAGCAGGCTATTTGGAGGAAATGGCGTACCTAGCTTATGATGAGCGGGCTGTCTTTTCAGCGCCCCCATCGTCTAGAGGCCTAGGACTCCGCCCTTTCACGGCGGCAACACGGGTTCGAATCCCGTTGGGGGTACGGCCCTGTGGCGCAGTTGGTTAGCGCGCCGCCCTGTCACGGCGGAGGTCGCGGGTTCAAGTCCCGTCAGGGTCGCCATAACGCCCCGAGGTTTTCCTCGGGGCGTTTTGCTTTGCGACGATGCCGTGCACGCGATCGTCGCAAAGCAACGCCCTGAAATAGTGATTGAGCAGGCGATTTGTCTGCCATGGTGAGGTCTGTGTAATGTATCAACTCGTGCAAGCGACAGTGTGAACACACTGAAGTGAGTGCGAAATAACAACATATTGGCCCTGTGGCGCAGTTGGTTAGCGCGCCGCCCTGTCACGGCGGAGGTCGCGGGTTCAAGTCCCGTCAGGGTCGCAGAACCATTCGGTTCTGGCCAGATAGCTCAGTTGGTAGAGCACACGCCTGAAAAGTGTGGGGTCGCCAGTTCGATCCTGGCTCTGGCCACATCAGAAACGCCTCTTTCGCAATAATGCGGAAGGGGCGTTTCGCGCTATAGTCGGGCCCATGTCTGCAACACCTGAAAGCACTGTGCGCAAGAACGAGGCAGAAGGCCAGTACGAAATCCTCGTCGGCGACGAGGTCGCGGGCTACGCCACCTACACTGACCAAGACGGTGTCCGGGACCTGCCACACACCGTGGTGGATCCGAAGTTCCGCGGACAAGGCCTGTCCAAGCCTCTGATGAAATACGCGCTCGACGACGCCCGCGCCGACGGCATGCTGGTTACCCCCACCTGCCCGGCGGTTGAGCGCTACATCGAAAGCAACCCCGAATACGCCGACCTCGTCGCGGCCGAAGACTAAATGATGTAGTCGCCCTTGTTGACGTAGCAGTCCGGGTCCACCAAACGCGCCCGCTCATCCGTCTTCCGGGGGCGAATCTTCGCCGGAATCCCCACGGCAATCGAATGGGGCGGCACATCCTTCGTCACAACCGCATTCGCGCCGACAGCGGAACCCTCACCGATAACCACGGGGCCGAGCACCTTCGCGCCAGCGCCAATAGTGACGTTGTCGCACACCGTCGGGTGACGCTTCGTTTGCGTAAGCACCTGACCACCCAACGTCACGCCGTGGTAGAGCATGACGTTGTCACCGATCTCCGCGGTCTCCCCAATCACGATCCCCATACCGTGATCGATGAAAAACTTGCGCCCAATCGTCGCGCCCGGGTGAATCTCAATACCGGTAAGGAAACGATTGGCCTGCGCCAAAATACGTGCCGCGCCCTTCCAGCCGCGCTTCCACATGACGTGGCAGACACGGTGCATCCAAATGGCATGCAACCCGGAATAGACAACAGCGTTCTCAACATCGCCTCGCGCCGCAGGATCATGATCGCGGGCGTTGGCTAGATCTTCGCGGATGGTCGACACCACAGATTTGGCCATAGAAAGCATGGCGTGCAGTGTACCAACCTGTTCATTTGGGCCGACAATAAAAATTCCCCTCCCTGCCAGCGATGGTGTGGTGGCGGGGAGGGGAGTCGTCGATAAGCAGATTAGTCGCGAATGTCCTCGTAAAGGATCGTGGAGACATAGCGCTCGCCGAAGTCCGGGATGATCACAACGATGGTCTTGCCCGCGTTCTCTTCACGAGCAGCCAGCTCGAGAGCGGCCTTCACGTTCGCGCCGGCAGAGATGCCGCCGAGGATCGCATCCTTGACAGCCAGTTCGCGAGAAGTAGACACGGCATCCTCGTTGCTGACAGCGATGATCTCGTCGACAACCGTA
Organism: Corynebacterium sp. HMSC075D04; assembly: GCF_001815635.1. Classification (NCBI taxonomy): domain Bacteria; kingdom Bacillati; phylum Actinomycetota; class Actinomycetes; order Mycobacteriales; family Corynebacteriaceae; genus Corynebacterium; species Corynebacterium sp. HMSC075D04. Next base: position 3,208 of record NZ_KV821341.1, on the reverse strand, counting down.
CGGTCCAGCGTGCCCGGTACAAAGTTTGCGCCGAGGCCCTGGATCTTGTGCGGGCCAGCCTCGCCCTTGGACAGCAGCGGGGAAGCAGCCGGCTCAACCGCGACGGCCTTCACATCAGCCTTCTGCTCCTTGAGGTACTTGCCAGCGCCCGAAATCGTGCCACCGGTACCAACGCCAGCGACGATGAAGTCAACCTCGCCGTCAGTGTCGTTCCAGATCTCCGGGCCGGTGGTGGCGTAGTGGATCTTCGGGTTTGCTTCGTTCTCAAACTGACGGGCCAGGATAGCGCCCTCGTTCTTCTCGACGAGCTCGTTCGCCTTCTCCACAGCACCCTTCATGCCAGCGGCACCCGGGGTAAGCACGATCTCCGCACCGTACGCGCGCAGCAGCACGCGACGCTCGGTGGACATCGTCTCCGGCATGGTCAGGATGACCTTGTAGCCCTTCGCTGCACCCGCGAGAGCGAGTGCGATACCGGTGTTGCCGGAGGTTGCCTCGACGATGGTGCCGCCAGGCTTCAGCTCGCAGGAGGCCTCGGCAGCCTCGACGATTGCCTTGCCGATGCGGTCCTTGACCGAGTTCGCAGGGTTATAAAACTCGAGCTTCGCAAGAACTCGAGCCTTCGAGTTCTCGGTGATGCCCTGCAGCTCCACGAGCGGGGTGCCGCCGATGAGGTCGAGGACGTTCTTTGCAATCTTCGCCATGATGCTCCTTTAAACACGTTGATTGTTGGAGTTGCTGCCAGACAGCATACACGCCACGCTAGACAGGACGGTATAGATCTACTGAACCGATAGGTACGGGGGAGGGTTTGAAATTGCGACTTGCCCGATTGGGCTCGACTTTCCTGTGGCTCCATATCGGCGGGGCTAAATTTTGCTACCCCCGTTCGCGCGTTATGATGGTGAAGATTTTCGGCCAAGTTCAACTCCGGGTGAGCCCAAACGGGTGACCCCGGTTCGTGGAAGGCAAACAGGTATGACGATGGACGCGCAGCGCATCAAAGACGACGACGATGCGATCCGTGCGGCACTCACCGCGTTGAAGACCACGACGGGCATCCCCGTCGCCATGTACGGAACACTCATCGCGGACAACCGACTGCAGATCACCCAGTGGATCGGACTGCGAACCCCTGCGCTGCAGAACCTCACGCTCGATGCCGGCACCGGTGTCGGTGGTCGTGTGGTGAACACTCGCCGCGCCGCGGGTGTTTCCGACTACACACGTGCAAACACGATTTCCCACGAGTACGACAAGCAGATCCAGGACGAAGGACTGCACTCGATCGTGGCTGTGCCCGTCATTGTTAACCGTGAGGTACGTGGCGTCCTCTACGTCGGTGTTCACTCGCCGGTTCGCCTCGGCGAAAAGGTCATTGAGGAAGTCACGATGACTGCGCGTTGCCTCGAGCAAGAACTGGCAGTCAATGCAGCCCTGCGCTCAGGCGACGGGGCTGGCGACCGTGCAGGCGCCAAGGGCGGCCGTCAGATGAGCGGTGCCGAATGGGAGCAGGTGCGCTCCACCCACTCGAAGCTGCGCATGTTGACCAATCGTGTCGACGACGAAGACCTGCGCAAGGAACTTGAGCAGCTTTGCGAGCAGCTGGTTTCCCCAGTGCGCGTGAAGCAGACCACGAAGCTCTCCGCCCGCGAGCTTGACGTGCTGTCCTGTGTGGCGCTGGGTCACACCAACGTTGAAGCGGCCGAAGAGATGGGGATCGGTGCTGAGACGGTGAAGTCCTACCTGCGAAGCGTGATGCGCAAGCTTGGTGCTCACACCCGCTATGAAGCGGTGAACGCGGCACGCCGTATTGGCGCGCTTCCCTAACCCTTGACGTTCTGGAGCGCCCCGCAGAGTTCGGTACTGTTGTGGACGTGAAAGAACGTTTTTTGGTCACAGGTGGAACGCGACTCGAAGGCCTAGTGCACGTCGGGGGTGCGAAAAACAGTGTCCTCAAACTTATGGCAGCAGCGCTGCTGACCGAGGGCACGACGACACTTCGCAACTGCCCTGAGATTCTCGACGTCCCGCTCATGGGCGACGTCCTCGTCGGCCTTGGTTGTGAAGTGGAGATTGAAGGCGATGTCGTACGCATCACAACACCCGCTGAACTGTCCCCACATGCCGACTTTGACGCGGTCCGACAGTTCCGCGCTTCTGTGGCGGTGCTGGGGCCTCTCGTCGCAAGGTGTACTGAGGCGTACGTTGCGCTCCCAGGGGGCGACGCCATCGGTTCGCGCCCTCTGGACATGCATCAATCAGGGTTGGAAAAGCTCGGTGCGACGACCCATATCGAACACGGCGCGGTTGTTGCACGTGCTGAGAAGCTCCGCGGCGCCGCAATCGAGCTCGACTTCCCGTCGGTCGGCGCTACCGAAAACATTGTCACGGCAGCAGTGCTTGCGGAAGGTCGTACGACCCTGGATAACGCCGCCCGTGAACCCGAGATCGTCGATCTTTGCGACATGCTCAACGCAATGGGCGCGAATATCACTGGCGCCGGCACATCCTGTATCACCGTCGACGGTGTGGAGAAACTACACCCCACTGAACGGACGGTGATCGGCGATCGCATCGTCGCTGGCACGTGGGCATATGCCGCGGCCATGACGCAGGGTGATGTCACCGTTACCGGCGTCGCGCCTGGTCACCTGCACCTCGCATTGGCCAAGTTGAAGCTCTCGGGTGCCGAGGTGGAGACCTACGACAACGGCTTCCGCGTGCAAATGCGTCAACGCCCGAAAGCCGTCGACTATCAGACGCTGCCGTTCCCGGGCTTCCCAACTGACCTCCAGCCGATGGCGATCGCCCTGTCTGCAGTGGCAGACGGCGTTTCCGTCATTACTGAGAATGTCTTCGAAGCACGCTTCCGCTTTGTCGACGAAATGATGCGCCTTGGTGCCGACGCCAACGTCGACGGCCATCACGTAATGATCCGAGGCGTGGAAAGCCTGTCATCAACCGACGTGTGGTCTTCGGACATCCGTGCAGGTGCCGGTCTAGTTTTGGCTGGTCTTGTGGCAGACGGCGTCACCACAGTTCACGATGTGCACCACATCGACCGCGGCTACCCGGAGTTTGTTGAGAACCTCAATAGGCTTGGCGCTCGTGTTGAGCGTGTTAACGACTAAGCATTTACCCGCAGTTACCTGCGGGTTTGTGTTTGTGTTGGGGTGTGTGTAACTTAATCCCAGTCAGCGAGACC